>JAGGZE010000175.1 GCA_021162205.1 bacterium | reverse complement strand
CAGGCGTTCGCCTGTTTTCTTTGTGCAACCTTTCTCCCGTCCATACGGGATTCATTGTTGCACCCCATTAATCGAAATTTCTGGGCGACAATGAATTTCACTCTTGTGAAAGAAAAGTCGCCACTAAAAAGAGCCGAAGGGCTCCGTTGAAATTTGTTCCCATTCATCCCATAAAACATTCAATTCCAGTTCGATTCTTTTCAGATTATCCGCAACCTTACTGTATCGGTCGTAATTTTGTGTTACAAACGATTGCCCGAGCAATTGCAGCAGCTTTTGCTGTTCCAGTTCTAATTTCTCGATTCGCGATTCCAGTTTGCCTAATTTCTTTTTCAGATTTTCGATTTTATTTTTCGACACTGCGGAATTTTTTCTATTCTGTTCTCGAGCAGGTTTCGATTTCTGCATATTTTTAACCGATTTCTCCTGTCGATTCCTTTTCGATAAATAATCGCTGAAATTGCCGATATATCGGTTTATTATATGATTCTCGAAAGCCCAGATTATATTCGTGAAAACATCGAGAAAATACCTGTCGTGAGAAACAACGATAGCAGTGCCTTGATAATTCGCGAGTGCGTTCTCCAATGTCTGCCGTGATAAAATATCGAGATGATTTGTCGGCTCGTCGAGAATAAGCAAATTAGCATTGGAAAGGACGAGTCTCGCGATTGCGATTCGTGAGCGTTCGCCGCCGGAGAATGATTTCATCGGTCTAAAAGCGTCGGCGGCAGAAATAGAAAATGCTCCGAGATGCGCTCGAACCTGTTCGTCGGTGAGATATGGTGCAGAATTGGAAATCACACTATATGGTGTTCCGACATCGGGAATATCGGCATAAGTCTGTGAGAAATATGCAATCGTGATACCGGCGCCGAGTTCGATTTCGCCATCCTGAATCGGCAGATGTCCAGAAATCAGTTTCATCAATGTAGTTTTGCCGCAGCCATTCGGTCCGACAACACCGATTTTATCACCTCGTCCGACTACTGTCGAAAAATTTTCAAATATTTTTACTTCATCGAAATAATGTTTCAAATTCACGATTTTTAGAACTTTATTGCCGCCGCGCCTGTCTATATTCATATCGATTCTGAAATTTTTACTATCGTCGATTTGCGAAATATCGACCTTGTTCATTTTCCCGAGCATTTTTCTACGAGACTGTGCCTGCTTGGTTTTTTGTCCCGCGATATTTTGTCGGATGAATTCCTCGGTGCGGCTAATAAGTTCACGCTGTCGATAATATTTTTTATTTCGACTTTCGATTAACTGCCTATGATGTTCGAGAAAATTTGCATAATTGCCTTTGAAAACATTAAGTTTTCTACCGATAATTTCTGCGAATCGTTCACTGGCAAGGTCGAGAAAATATCTATCGTGCGATACGAGAATAAATGGCTTTTTAGTATTTTTCAAAAATTGCGCCAGCCATTTCAATCCATCGTAATCGATATGATTTGTGGGTTCATCGAACAGCATAATATCGGGCTCGGAAAGCAAAACGGCGGTGATTGCCGCACGGTTTCGTTCCCCGCCGGATAATGTATCGACAATTTGATTTTTGCTTTCGGTATCGAAACCAAATTTCCCGAGTATTTCCTCGCATTTCCTCGTAAGTGAATATCCACCGAGCGATAAAAATTTCGTCATAATTCTATCGTGTTCATCGGGGGAAAGTGATGTATCGGCTAATTTAGTGTAATATTTCCACCATAGTTTATTTTGCTGCAATACCGCATCTTTTAATGGAATTTCACCGATTAGCCGCTGTTCCTGATGAAGATAGCCGATACGCAAATTTTTCTTGCGATATATATTCCCCGATGTCGGTTGGATTTCGTCGGCTATGAGTTTCAGCAAAGTAGATTTCCCTGTGCCATTTCTCCCGACGAGAGCGATTCGAGTATTATCGGTTATAGTGAAACTCATATCTCGAATAATTTCGTTTTCACCTATTTTATAGCTCACTTTGTCGAATATTATTAAATCCATAATAAACTTGTTTCCTTTGAAAAATTCGATTAACGATTTATTATAAATAACAAAATTAAAATCAAAATGATAAATTTAATATTTTTCACTTATTAGTATGATGAAAAGGATTTTATATATGGGTGAAGATAATTTAATATTAACCGATTACATAGAAGGTTTTAATGATTGCTCTTGTTCAAAAAGTTAAAAATAGCTCTGTCGAGGTCGATGGTGAAATAGTCGGGAAAATCGGCAAAGGATTCTTGCTTCTAATCGGTGTATGCAAGAATGACGAGCCATCCGATGCATTTAAACTCGCAGAAAAAGTCGCAACTCTTCGCATTTTCGAGGATGATAATGGCAAAATGAATTTATCTATATTCGATGTCGATGGTCGAGTGCTTGCAGTTCCACAGTTCACACTTTGCGCCGATACCACACGGGGAAATAGACCATCGTTCGCCGATGCCAAAAATCCAGCCGATGCAAACGAACTATTCACCGCATTTGTGGAATTGTTGCGTGCCAAAGGAATTCATACAGAAACGGGTGTGTTCGGAGCGAAAATGCTTGTGAAAATCGAAAACGACGGTCCTGTAACAATTTGGCTCGACAGCAAAGCGAAAAGAAAAAAGTAATTTTGAAAAAAGCGACAAAAATCGTTCCAGCCATTCGCCTGTTTTCATTGCCATCTCGACAGGTCGGGACAGAATTTATTTCATCGAAACAATTTCCTTGCGTTGTCAAATTGTCCCTTTATTTTACATAGAGAAATACGATGATTAATCAAAATAAAGGAGATTTTATGTATGAAATTCTTGCTATCAATCCGGGTTCGACATCGACTAAAATTGCACTTTACGAGGATGAAAATCCTGTTTTCGTCGAATCGATAATTCATACCCATCACGATTTAGAAGGATTGCACGATTATCGAGACCAGTATCATTTTCGCGGTGAGGTTATCCGCAAGATTCTCGCTGATAAGGGTGTCGATTTGCATTCTCTAACAGCGGTTGTCGGAAGAGGAGGAACATTCAAACCGTTGACATCTGGAACTTATGAAGTCGATGAGGCAATGAAACAAGATGTGCTTACAGGTAATGTCGTAACCGACCATATCAGCAATCTCGGGTGTTTGCTTGCAGCCGATATCGCCGAACCGTTGAATATTCCGGCATTTATAGTGGACCCTGTCAGTGTCGATGAGTTCGACGATGTCGCCCGCATATCGGGACATCCCGAAATTCCACGCAGAAGTCTCGCTCACGCATTAAATATCAAAATGGTTGCGAAAAAGTTCGCTCATAAGGTCGGCAAACCTTATGAAGATATGAATCTCGTAATCGCTCATCTCGGCGGTGGAATCACGATTTCATCGCATCGCAAAGGAATGATGGTCGATGTCAACAATGCCAATGACGAGGGTCCATTTTCACCGCAGCGATGTGGAACATTGCCGATTACAGGACTCGCAAAACTTTGCTATTCGGATGAATACGATGCTCGACAAATGAAAATTCAATTGGTCAAACGCGGTGGGATGCTCGCATATCTCGGCACGGACGATATGCTTAAGGTCAAAAAGCGAATCGCTCAAGGCGACCAGCAGGTGAAAATAATCGTCGAGGCAATGGCATATCAAATCGGCAAATATATCGGGGCTTACGCGGCGGTTCTCGATGGTGATATCGATGCTATTCTAATCACAGGTGGAATCGCATACAATGAATGGTTCACAGATATGATTATGCCGAAAATTAAATGGATTGCTCCAGTGTATATTTTCCCCGGCGAAGACGAAATGGAAGGTCTAATTCGAGGTGTTCTGCGAGTTCTTACCGGCGAAGAAAAAGCGAAAGAATATGTATAGGAAAAGAAGAAATTCCATTCATTTTTAGTTTGGTTTGGAAACTTTTATAACGCTGGCGTTGCAAAGGAATGACAACTTTGTTTTTAGGGACGCAACGCACTAAAAACACCCGAATGGTGCAGTTCTTTTTAATTGGTTTGGAAACTTTTATAACGCTGGCGTTGCAAAGGAATGACAACTTTGTTGTCAGGGACGCAACGCACTAAAAACACCCGAATGGGTGGAAAATATGTTAGAAATATTACGACATAAAACAATCGGTATTGCTGGCTGCGGCGGATTAGGTTCTAATTCTGCTGTCGCATTGGTTCGTGCTGGTATCGGTTCGCTGATTATTGCAGATTATGATACTGTTGAGGAATCCAATTTAGACCGGCAATATTATTTTCGAACGGACATCGATAAATTCAAGGTCGATGTGCTTTCGGAACATCTATTGGCGATAAATCCAGATGTTGAAATTATCGCGCATAATATCGAACTCACGCCAGCGATTATTCCGAAAATATTCGGCAATGCTGACATTTTAATCGAGGCATTCGATGCTGCTGAAAATAAAAAATGGCTTATCGAAACTTGGACAAAATATTTCCCAGATAAACCGATTATCTGCGGGAATGGCATTGCGGGATACGGTGAAACCGATAAATTAAAAGTAATAAAAATGGGCAATATTTATTTTTGCGGCGATGAACAAACCGATTCATCTATCGGTCTATTTTCTGCGAGAGTTGCTATTGTGGCAAATATGCAGGCGAATGTCGCAATCGAAATTCTGATGGAACGAGCAAAATGATTACAGTCAACAATCGAGACAAATTAGAATGGCACGATGGAATGACGATTCGCGATGTTTTGAATTCGATGAAATACAATTATTCGCTCATCGTTGTCTCGGTGAATGGCAAACCGATACATTTAGACGATTATGATATTTTAAAAATCCCCGATTATGCAGATGTTAAGGTCATTCATATTATGCACGGCGGCTAACACCCATTCGGGTGAACCTTCGGTTCTTTTTAATGGCGACTTTTCTTTCACAAGAGTGAAATTCATTGTCGCCGAGAAATTTTGATTGAGCGGGTGCAACAGGGAATGATTGCTTTGCAATCAGGGAAGTTGCACAATAAAAACACCCGAATGGGTGCAACGCACTAAAGACACCCGAATGGGTGGAAAATAAGTTTCTATAGACCCCTTCAAGAAAACTTTAAAAGTGAGAAAATAGAAATGTGGGAAAAGAAAACAGGCGAAAGGGTGGCGTTGCAGGGAATGTCCCGATTTGTCGAGACAGGAAAACAACGCACAAAAAACAGGCGAAGCCTGTTTGGGCTTTTAGGGCTTTTTATTCTTGCTATTGCTGGAATATTCTACACTGTTCACAATTACGAGAATGCTTTCCCCGAGGTATCCATTCCGATGCAATATGAGAAGGAGCAGGCATCCGAGATGCTCGATTCGATATTGGTTGGTTTCGGTGCAAATCCTAAAAGTTTCAAATCTGCTGTCGTAATGGACCAAAACAGTGCTATGACTTACATCGACAAGGAATTCGGCAGGGACAGTATTCCTAAAATTCACATTCGGGATAAAATTCCTATTTGGAGCTGGTATAAGCGATATTTCGTGCCATTGCAAAAGGAAGAATATTCGATAAGCATTCGTCCCGATGATGGTGCGCTTGCGAGATTTGTTCACACTATTCCCGAATCGCTATCCGGTGCGGATATTGCGTCTGACAGTGCGAAAATAATATCGGACTCGTTTTTAGTTTCGCTCGGCTACAATCTCGACGAATACGAATTGAAGAATACGACATCGGAGAAAAAACCGAATCGGCGGGACCATCGGTTCACTTATGAGAAAAAGGGTTGGAGTCTCGGCGATTCTAAAAACTGGATTACAATCGGTGTATGTGGCGATAAAATCGGCAGTTTCTCACATAGTTTGCATATTCCAGAGGGCTGGTGGCGCAAATATTCTAAAACGCGCAGCGAGAACTCGCTATTTCAGAATGCCGACCAATTTTTTGCAGCGATATTTGTTCTGGCGATGTTGATTTATCTTGTTCTGGCATTTCGCAAAAAGGGTCTCGCTATAAAATTCGGCGCTATTTCTGGAATAGTTGTATTTGCTGCATCTTTTCTTATGACAATAAATTTGCTGCCGCTCAGTATATTGGGATACAATACTATGGATAGTTATGCGGGCTTTATATTTCAGCAGATATTGTATGCGATATTCAGCGGAGCATTGCAAGGATTTTTGACATTTATCGCAGCGGTTGCCGGCGAGAAAATATATCGAGAATTTCTGCCGAAATTTCACTATCTTCCGCAATTATTTTCACCATCTGGCTGGCGAACAAAATCATTCCGAACCGCTGTTCTTGCGGGTTATCTTTTTGCATTCGCTCATCTCGGATTCGTTGTATTCTATTATGTATTCGGCAAAAAAATCGGTATCTGGGCGCCGACCGATTCGAATTACACGAACCTTATGAGCACATATTTCCCATGGCTATTCGCTCTTTCGATTGGACTTATGGCATCGCTATCCGAGGATTTTATGTTCAGACTGTTCGGTGTTCCATTCTTGTCGAAAATATTCAAAAGCAAAGTAATCGGCATAATAATTCCCGCATTCATCTGGGGATTTTTGCATAGTTCATATCCGCAGGAACCTGGCTGGGCGAGAGGAATCGAAATCGGACTTATCGGTATCGCCGCTGGATGGATGATGTTGAGATACTCGATTGTAGCGAATATCACATGGCATTTTGCTATCGATGCTGGATTGACCTCGTTTATGATAGTTCGACAGGGTAATGCTACCAACATAGTGATTTCGGTATTGGTTGTGCTTCTGCCAGCGATTCTTATCGGATTGGGATATATTTTCGGCAAGAAACGCGAAATAGCGTTAAACGAGGAAATCGTATTCGAGGAAAGCAAAGTTCGGACAAAAATTCCCGAGAAAATCATTCCGATTAGTTATCAAAAAATGCCATCGCGAAAAAAATATGTATGGGTTTCTCTCGCTATAATCGGTCTGATAATCGCTATTTTTACACCGAAATCTCCCGGTCAAAGCACATCGATAGACAGGGAAAAAGCGAAATCGCTCGCCAAAAATCTACTCGCAAGCAAAAATGTCCCTGTCGATAGTTTCAAGACAGTCGAATGGATAGACCGGGCACCCTCGAATAAAGAACTTCGATACCTATATCAGCGAATGGGAATGCAAGGTATCGAGAAACTTTACGGTGAGAATAAATGGGAGCCGCTATATTATTGGAAAGTTCGATTTATTATATCGAGCAAGAAAAATGAATACAGGGTTCTTTTTCGTCCCGATGGCGATATTCAAATATTCGAGCATTATCTCGAAGAAAGCGATAGCGGTGCGACAATATCGCAGGATTCGGCATTCATACTCGCAAAAAAATTGCTGAATGAATTCGGCAAAGGCAACATTTTGAACTGGGAACTAATCGAGAAAAGCACGAAAAAGCGACCTAATCGCGCCGACCATTATTTCGTCTGGCAATCGAACGATTCTATCGGGCAAGCTCACAAAAGAGTGGGAATCGTTGTGCTCGGCGATAAGGCATCGTTCAGCAAATTATTCTTGAAACGACCCGAGGAATGGGATAGAAACGATTCAAAAAACACAGCTTTGACCACAATTAGAGGGATATTGCCAATTTTACTCATAGCGATTTTAATTCTTTTTGTGATTATCGTATTCATAAAAGGAATTGCGAAAAATAATATAAATTTCAAACTGATGCTCTGGGCATTTTCGATTCCTGCATTTTTTGCATTGCTATCGTTCATAAATAATTACTCGACAATACTTTCAGGATATTATACCGCCTGGACAATCGAGCGATTTTTGACGATTCAGTTTATATCGAAAGCAATCGGTGTAATTTTCGCGGGAGTCGGTGCAGCGCTTGTTGTGGGTGCATTTTCGGCGACTAAATTCCGAAGAAAATTGTTAATGAAAATCCCGACGGGTGAAACATTGCTAATTTCGGCTATCGCAACATTCACACTACTCGGGATTTATTCTATTATCCAATGGCTCGAAATATCGTTCGATTTGCCGATTAGGAATATATCGCTCGCTATCCCTTCTGGATTCGCATCTTATCTGCCTGCTCTCGGCGTATTCGATGAAATTGTCAGTAAAATTTTCATCATACTTCCCGCTCTTTTCATAGCTTATTTCGTCCTGCGGGAAAAAATCGATAAGAACTCGAAACTATTTATCATATTGCTTGTCATCGCAGCGATTATGGGTTTAGATAGTTCGAAAACACTCGGCGAAATTCTGTGGGGAATTTTAAAAGCAATTGCAATCGCAACTACTGGCTGGTTCATAGTTAAAAATTTATTTAAGGATAATGTCCCACTCTATATCGCCACAATAATTTTAGCATTCGGTTTGCGATATACCGCAAATATTTTACAATCTTCGGGAAATACATTTTTCATTATCAATGGAATCGCAGCGGGCTCGATTACGATAATATTGTGGATTTCATCGGCGCTCTATTCGAGACCGAAAAATATCGCTATCGGTGAAAATAGACAGGTGTCGAATCAGCCGAACGATTGAAAATATTATTTATTGATGACCCGATTTACGAGTTTATCGAATTCATCTTTTTTACCGAGCAGGTCGGCATAAGTTTTCATAGTTTCGGCATATAGGTCGAAATATTCGGTATCCTTCAGTGCGATAAGGTGTGCCAAAACTGTCGAATAATCGTCTCTTGTCAATGGTCCTGTCATACCTGCTGGCAAACCGAGATTTTTATAATTTTCTATCGACCGCATCATCAATGCCGCCACAGCGGTTCGTATGTTTTCATCGGGGAAACCTGCTTGTCGCAGCATTTGTTCGGTGGCATCGGCAATCGCATAAATCGCATTAGCACCAAATGCACCGGCGGTATGATAAATCGTTTTGTTTTTCGGCTCGATTTCCCAGAAATATCCATCGAATTGTTTTATAATCGATTTGGCAAATTTTTTAGCATATTCATCGCCCTCGATACTGAAAAATACTTTGTGAAATGGATTTCTCGACTTATCCAATAGTGGTATCCCCGCAAGCGGATGAATCGAAATTTTTGAGAATTCGATTCCTGCAAGTCCTAAAACACTCGATGGCAATATCCCCGACATGGTGATAAGTATTTCGGTTCGGCAATTTTCAAATTCGCTAATTTCCTCGAGAACTTGTGTCGATGACGATTCGGGAACAGTTAGAAATACGATGTCGCATTTTTTAAAAACAGTTTCGAGATTATCGGAATAACCCGTTGGAATAGCGTTGGCAAGTTCTCGAGCATTTTCGGTATTTTTGTCATATACTGCTCTTATATGCCAGCCGTTTTCCGCCAGCCAATATGCAATATTCGAACCTACTCTGCCAGCACCGACAATCCCTATTTTTTTATTAGCTAATTCAAGCATGCAAATAAATTATAAAATTATTTTATTTTTGCAAGTGATAGACATATTTAAACGAATTAAATCTTGATTTTACAATTTTTAGTAATAATATTATTAAAATATGGGTTCGATTAAAATAACAGGTGGAATATCTAAGGGACGTATTGTTAGAAAAGTCCCCATTAAAGTTCGACCGACTCCGGCAAAACTCAGACAGTCGTTCTTTGAAATTTTAGGCGATATCGAAGACATCGAATTTATCGATTTGTTCGCTGGAAGTGGCACTATGGGTATCGAAGCACTTTCCCGCTGTGCCAAACCTGTGATATTTGTCGAATTGGTGCGAAGAAATTGCAAAATTATCGAGGAAAATATTCACTCGGTCGGTTTGGATAATGCAAACTGCACTGTCATTTGTTCTGAGGCACTGAATTGGCTAAATAAATTTTCAACCGATGATGGCTCTATTATTTTTGCATCACCTCCATATATCGAGGATTTTTTGCCCAAAGTATTAGAAATTTTTGAAATTTTCGCATCGAATAATGCGAGAAATACTATATCGGTTCTTCAATATCCTAAAAGGAATTTGCCTGAAAATTTTAAAATTTTGAAACCGTCGAGAATTCATAAAATCGGCGACGATGCACTATTGTTTTGGTATAATGGGTAAGAAAAATTAAGGAGGAAATAAATTGAAACGCATTATTCTGCTATTTATTCTAACAATTTTTATTTCGATAATTTCCGCTCAGGAAATCGAGGAAATAGCAATCACTCCCACTACTGCAATGAATCAAAATAATCCTATGCTCGCATCGAGCGATAATTGCTTTTTCATTAATTGGGAAGACTATCGAGTGGGAGCATCCAACCCGAATATTTATGGAATATCTGTCGAACCCGATGCCACAACAAGTTCTTTCCTCATTCTATGTGTAGAAACGGGACTTCAGAATACTCCCGTTGTGGAATACGATTCTGGAACAAACAAATTTATGAATATATGGTTCGACCAGCGAACCGCCACTCAACTTTACGCTATAAATTCCACCTGTTCGGATACATCGGGAAACGAATGGTTTGTCGACGATATTACGAGCAATCTCTCATCACCCGAAATCGCATTCTCGGGAATGAATTATCTATATGTCTGGATGTATAACAATGCCGGCTCTTATGAAATACGGTATCTCGTTTTAGATAATACAGGTTCATCTGCCGGTGTAGTTCAAACACTTTCCGCTACTGGTATAGCAAAATATCCCGATGTCGCCTACGATGGCTATGAATTCATTATTGTATGGGAGGATTCTACCGCATCGGGCAAGGGAATTTATGGAAAATATTTTAATTCGTCAGGGTCATCGCTATCATCGTCGTTTTTGCTTGTGAACGATGGATTTGCATCTGCTTCCGCTGTCTGCGGAATCGAGGGAACAGTTGCATCGAATTCAAAATTCGCCGTTGCCTATCAGCATTACGATGGCACGACAAATAACGATATCTACGCAGGTAAATTAGACCATTTATCCACATCCTCCATCACTGGAAATGCGGTCTGCACCGAAAACACAGCGCAATCCGAACCCGATATCGGCTGGCATAACGATGGTTTTCTCGTTGTCTGGAAAGATGCTCGCCCGGGTTTCTCAACCGATATCTATGCAAGATTTCTCGATACTCTGGGAACTCCGACCGATACGGATTTTGTGATTTGCGATGCCACAAGCAGCCAGCGAACAGCGAAATTAGCATATAATTCATCGGCGAATAAATACTTTTGTGTGTGGACAGATGGCAGAAACGGCTCTAATGACGACATATACGGTGCATTGATAAATATTCCAAAAGTTGTGGTAATTCAACCAAATGGCAGTGAATCTTGGGCGGTAGGCACGACTCAACAAATTCAGTGGACATCCGCCTGGGTGGAAAATGTTAAAATCGAATACAGCACCGATAACGGCGGTTCCTGGGTAAGTCCATCGATTACAAGTAGCACACCATCCGATGGCAGTTATAATTGGACTATTCCCAATACGCCATCATCTCAATGCCTTGTTAAAATTACATCTGCCGACAATCCCAACATTTTAGATATTTCAAATGCAACATTCACAATCACCGAACCGGATACTTTTCAACTTGTCGGCGAACTCGACAATATATCCGCTACGAAAAAAGTCGAAGTTTCGGGCAACTATGCCTTTTTGCCTGCGAGATACAATAGCACATTGAGTTTGCTTGCTGTCGATGTATCGGATTCATCGAATCCTACAATCGTTGCAGCGACAGCGATACCGAATGCCGCTTATGGTATGGGGCTGGAAATTATCGATACTCTGGTCTGCCTATCGACATCGGATGGTTATCTTCATATTTTCGACTTTAACACAGATACTCTCGTCCTCATTGGAAGTTACGACATCGATGGACAAGGTGCCGAGGTTGTCGGAAGAGACACGATGGTCTGGGTATGCGCTTACGATACGATTCGCTGGCTCGGTATTTCCGACCCGACTGCTCCGTATCAACTTGCGACATTCGCTGCATCGAGTCAATTCAAAGGACTTTGTCTTCGAGACACTTTTTTATTTTCCACCGAAGGAATTACAACAGGTGGTTCACGATTCAGAATTTTGAGAGCAAACGACCCCGCTCAATTTTGGCCCGCGGGTGGTTCGGGTTCGGTTACAATGAACGGATATGGCGAGGATGTCGATGGCGATTATACCACAGGATATATGTTTGTCGCCGACGGTGTTACTCAGGCGACCAGCATCGGCAGAATGATTCCGATAGATGTCAGCACAATATCTTCCCCCGATTCTATCGGGATATTTCAATCGAATGGTGCAACAATCAAGGGGATTTCTGTAGATGATACTCTCGCATATCTTTCTAACGATACACTCGGAGTCAAAATCACCGATGTAACCGACCCTACGAATCCATCGCTGGCATTCACTATCGAACCGCCTGCTAATAAAACTTTAGATGTATTCGTATATGGAAGATTTTTGTATGTCCTTGCGGATTCGAATCTTTTCATTTATCGAATAAACATAGGTGGACCATCATTATCCATACAATCGTGGGTATTCGGCGATTCCTCCGATGGCGATGGCTATTTCGAACCCGGTGAAACACTCGGTCTTACTGTGATTGTTGAAAATACAGGCACGGAAATTGTGAATAGCGCGTGGATGCGTGCGAGTATTTTATCCGGCGATGGCACTGTTAATCCACCCGATTCGATTTGGTTCGGGAATATTGCTGTCGGTGCAAAAGACACGGCATATTTCGATATAATCGTCGGTAGCGGTGCAGCGACACCATCGCAAATTCGTGTTCAACTTGCGGGACACAGTTCGAATGGCGGAAATCCCACAGATGTCGCTACCGCAGATATTGTCGATGCTTCGCCTGTTATGGAAATAACATCGTGGGTATTCGGTGATTCATCCGACGGCGATGGCTATTTCGAGGTCGGTGAAATTCTCGGACTCACAATCGAAGTAAAAAATACCGGTCTCGATGTTCTGCATAATACCTGGGTTAGAACAAGTATTTTATTGGGCGATGGCTCGATTCTTCCACCCGATTCGGTCTATTTGGGCAACATCATTCCCGACAATGTGGATACCGCTTATTTCGATGTGAAAATTTCTAATACTGCACCCACGCCCTCGCAATTGCAGGTTTTGATAGGTGGACATAGTTTCGATGGCGGCGAACCTAAGGATACTGCAATCGCAGACATAGTCGATGTTTCCCCCACAATGGAAATAACATCGTGGGTATTCGGTGATTCATCCGATGGCGATAGCAGATTCGAACCCGGCGAAACACTGGGATTGACTGTAGTTGTAGAAAATATAGGACTGGATGTGCTTCACAATGCCTGGATACGAGCGAGTGTGCTATCGGGCGATTGTTCACTCGAAATACCCGATTCTATATGGGTCGGCAACCTTAATGTATCACAGCAAGGAACGGTATTTTACTATATCGTTGTCGATACCGATGCGATTGCACCATCTACAATCGAGATTTTGCTCGCTGGACAAAGTTCAGATGGCGGCGAGCCAGTCGATACCGCTGCTGCAGATATCGTTCCAAGAATGCCTGCGATGGCGATAATATCGTGGGTATTCACCGACTCGTCAGATGAAGACGGTCGATTCGAACCGGGCGAAACACTGGGATTAACAGTCGTTGTCGAGGATACAGGTTCGGACCCATTACACAATGCTTGGATACGAGCGAGTGTGCTATCGGGCGATTGTTCACTCGAAATACCCGATTCTATATGGGTCGGCGACCTCAATGTATCTCAGCAGGGAACTGTATTTTATTATGTTATAGTAAATGCAGGTGTTACTGTGCCATCTACAATCGAGATTTTACTTTCGGGACATAGTTCAGATGGCGGCGAGCCAGTCGATACCGCTGCTGCAGATATCGTCAGCGGAACGGGTGGATTTTACGATGATATGGAATCTGGTCCATCGAACTGGTTCGCATCGGGACATTGGCATATCGACAATCGGGATGCCTCCTCCCCCACTCTCGCTTGGTTCTGTGCGTATGCAAACGAACCGATTTACAATTCAAATTGGGATGATACACTAATATCGAAATGGATTACTGTTACAGATAATTCCTGGCTCATAGTGCATCATAGATACAATACCGAGGATAATTACGATACATGTTCTATCGACTTGACTACCGGAGGCGGATGGTTTAATATGGACAAATATACTGGGACAAGCAGCGGCTGGATTAGAAATTCTTACGATTTAAGCTCACTTTCAGCGGGAGATTCTGTTCGGGTAAGATTTAGATTGGATTCGGACGGTTCCGTTATAGGCAATGGATGGTGGGTCGACGATGTATATGTCGGCGAGGCACAAACCGCCGACCTTTACGGACCGCGTTGCTATCCAAATGTCGCTTATTTTCAGGATTCTATTTTATTTACGATAAATTACCAGCGAGACGACGGCACATATCCGACATCTGCGAATGTCTATGTCGGCGATTCTATTGTTGCAATGAATACAGTAGATATCGACCCATCCGATGGCGCGATATACTATTGCAAAACTAAATTACCACCTTGGAATTATTCACATCATTTTGAATTTGTCGTTCCCGAAGGCACAGTTCGTTTTCCTAAAATCGGCGAAATAGATGGTCCTTATGTGAACGATACGGTCGTAATATATTGGAATTTCGAGGATGGCGGTCATGCAACTGGAACTGGATGCTGGCAATATGGAACTCCTACATCGGGACCCGGTTCTGCCTATTCCGGGAGTAATCTTTGGGGAACAGTTTTAAATGGCAACTATCCGAATAATAGCATATCGGTTCTTCGTTTCGATTCATTCGATTTAACAGGTCTCGAACATCCACAGGTGAGAATGTGGTTATGGTATTCGATGCAATCGAGAACCTCGAGAACAGGTTTCAGAGATGCTGCAAATGCTTGGGTTATTCACGGAACCGATACGACATTTTTGAACCAGATATATGAATATCCTGGTATCGCAAGCGGCTATCTGCCAAATCCTGTCCGTGGAAAACCTGCATGGGGAGATAACGACCGGGGAAATTTCTGGCATCGAGTTATGTTCGACCTTTCACAATGGGTCGGTGATACGATTGAATTTGCTATCGTGTTTGAAAGCAGTAATTCTACAAGCGATGCAGGTATTTATGTCGATAATTTAGCATTGTTGGATGAATTCGATGAACCACCGATTATCGCATTTACTCTCAATAGTGAAGATAGTATTTTCTGGCAAAAGGAAACTGCCCAACGCGAACAAACTCTCGTGTCGAATGCCGCAGATTCGATTGCAGTGGATAATACCGGCAATATTACACTCGATTTTATTCTGGGGATTTTCGATATCGATACAATTAATTTCGATTATGATACTTCATCTTGCTACGGTTGTGTTTCTCTTTGGGGATATTTCAGCGATGATAATATCGTTCCGGATACGACTCAATTCGATAGTTTAGATTGGATTCGAGCCGATACATTATTGCTTTCCGATACTTTACACTATGGACCGGCGGGCTGGGGACTTTTGCCCGATTCGCAGGATTATTTCTGGCTGATGATGCGCACACCACAATATTTCTCCGAGGATACATTCACGGCGAGGATTTTCATCAAAGCGCTTCAGCATATAGAGTAATATTATTCTATCACAACAAGTTTTTTGACCACTTTCTCGCTGCCGAAATTATAGGTTACGAGATACAAACCGATAGGATATTCGGATAAGTTTATAGTATATGTGTATTTGTCCCGTTTTATATCTATTTGTTCCATTTTTTGCCCTCGTATATTATATATATCCATCGTCCCGTCCAAAGGATTAGGAAAACTGAGATTCGAGTATTTTAACGAGGGATTCGGTGATAGATAGAAGTCGTGTTCGTATTCCGGCAATCTATTGTTAGGTTCATAAACCTGAAGATATTCGTAGAAATCGAGAATTACAAAAGGTCCACCAAAACAATAAATATAACTACCCATCGGTATTTGAAAAGTAGGTGAAATTGAAATCCCTGCAACTTCATAATGTCCCACAAGTGAATCGCCTATCGGCGAAGAGGAAATATTGTATATTCTTGAACCAACATATAGATAGCCATTCTGATAAGCAATACTAAATATATCACCATAAGGATAAGCGCTTCCAACAGTGCCGATATATGTAGGTAGCATAGGATTGGATATATTCAATACTACCGCATCATAATTATCATAAAAGTTAGCAGCTATATACAGGAACGAATCCGCTACTACGCTCGGAGCAGGAAGCCCAGCATAAGGAGCATCAGCATTTTCAGGAACCATATATGTCCCTTCAAATATGGGATTCCTATAGTCCGCTATGTTTATAATACTGACATATATACGAGGATATGGAGTATCGTATGGGTCCCCCGAAAAATAATAATCAACACAATAGCAGAGATAAAGAACACTATCCTTACTTGCAAAATAAGCTTCATTGAATCTCGAATGCGATGTCCCTCTTATGCCAGTGCAAAATGTGTCTATGTTCATTGGATCAGATACATCGAAAAATGCCAAACAACTATCTCCATCAGATACTTCTCTATCAAGGGATACGATTAAACTGTCTTTTAAAAAAGCATAAGGCGTAGCAAAATGGGGGGAACTATATGTATAAAGTAAACTTGGCGGATTGTCCTTAAGGTTTATTGTTCTTATGGCACTACCAGAGCCTACAAGTAGCATCGAATCATCTACTATTCCAATAACTTCCATCATCCCACTATCCACATCGAAGAAATCTGTGTCGATGGCAGAAGGATTGGATACATCCACCTTTACGAGAGTATCTGTAAACGGCATCACGAACCAAATGTTCGTGTCGCTGTCCATCACCATCGTGTATCCAGAATGCGGCATGCTCCAGTGATGACGGACATTCAGACTGTCTGCTTGGGCAAATGCGCCGCCCACTAATAATAAAGAAACAAGCAAAACAAATAAAATGATGCGTTTCATTAGAAACCTCCCGAATTTTTATTTCATATTCGAGCGAACGCCGTTCGTCCATACATTGCCGACAACCTGGCATCGTTCGTGCCGACCAATCGGGACAGGGATTTATTTAAATCTCCTTCATAGTATTATATGAATAATTTTGTGGATTTCAAGGGGAAATATATTTTCCCTGCAAAAAAACACATATTCCAATCATCATTCAGCAATTCCTCTTGACTTATTTAAAATGAAAACCCATAATATAGGAAATAATCGAAAATGAGGTCAAAAATGGCAGATTTGCAGTGGTATTATCCGAAAACTATCGATGAAGCATTCGATATACTCGCACAGGATAGAGCGATTATTCACGGCGGCGGAACATTTATTCTCAAAGGCGCAATCGACAGGGCAAAATCTATTATCGATTTGCAAAATCTTCCGCTGAAATATTTTACTATAGCAAAAGACTCGCTCGAAATCGGTGCATCGAATACATTTGCTGAAATTATCGATAGTCTCGCAGATATTTATCCCGACCATATTCTCGTGCAATCGCTCACAAGTGCGGCATCGACACCATTGAGAAACAGAATCACTGTCGGTGGAAGTGTATGTGCATTCCCGAGCTGGTCGGATATTTTAGGACCGCTTATCGCACTCGATTCCGATGTCGAACTTGCAACTATATCGGGCAAAAAAACCGCAAATATAATCGATTATGTAAAAACCCGCGAGTTGCATAGAGGAACAATAATTCTTGGTGTGAAAATTCCCGATAACAGTTGGAAATCGTTCTATTTCAGTGCCAAACGAACAAATTTCGACCTTTCGGCATTTAATATCACAATTTTGTGGAAAAACGATGGCGATATAATAGATGACATTCGTATTGTAACTGTCGGGAACACAACGAGATACATTCGCCTTTCAGATATCGAGGATAAAATTTCCGGGCATTTGCTCGATGATATCGATATAAACGATGCGATTTCCAATATCGATATAAAATTTGCGAATAAAAATCTCGGCAGCGGCGAGTATCTGCGAGAATTGTTCGATGTCGAGATAAAGAATGCACTAAAATTCATTTCATCTCGAACCGATTAGATTCGATGTATTAGGAAACTGAAAATTTAAGCGAGGTTTTTAGATGCGAGGAAAATTCATCATAAATGGCGATACGAAAGAGTTTGAATTCGAGCCGAAAATAAAACTGCTCCATTTGCTTCGAGATAATGGCTATACCGAAGTTAAAAATGGCTGTGAGGAAGGCGAATGCGGTGCCTGCGTGATTCTTCTCGATGGCAAACTCGTAAATTCCTGTCAAGTGCTTGCGGCATCGGCAATAGAGCATAAAATCACGACTGTTAAAGGAATCGGTAATTTACACGAACCAAATCCTATTCAGCAGGCATTTGTCGATGCTGGTGCTGTGCAATGCGGTTTCTGCACACCGGGGATGGTGCTTGCAACCTATTCGCTTCTGCAAAGAAATCCGAATCCAGATGACGATGAAATAAAACAGGCACTCGATGGCAATCTTTGTCGCTGCACAGGATATTTGAAAATAATCGATGCAGTGAAACTATCGATAGAGTATTTAAATAGATAATTGATATAGCTGCTTAATCAGTATGCAGTTAATGGTATCATCTAATAATAATATTAAGTTACTATTATAATATTATATATATCAAGGAGTTATTTATGTCGGAAGTGTATAATAATGTAGGTAAATCTGTAAATAAAATCGATTCACTCGGTCTCGCTACCGGCGAGGAAAAATTCACCGATGATTTCGCAATACCAAATGCCGATAAAATGCTTCACCTCGCAATTTTGTATTCGCCACATCCTTATGCGAAAATCGAAAATATCGATACATCCGATGCTGAAAAAATCGCAGGCGTGGTCGATATTTTGCACTATAAAAATATTCCGCAAATTCTTCACACATCGGCGGGACAAGGATATCCCGAACCATCGCCTTACGATATGTTTCTGTTCGATGACAAAATGCGTTTTATCGGCGATAGAGTCGCACTCGTTGCGGCGGAAAATTTAGAAATCGCTCGTGAGGCGGTAAAAAAAATAAAGGTCGATTATAAAATATTAGAACCGCTATTCGACCCCGAACATTCGCTGGATGCCGATGCTCCTAAAATCCATACCGATGACGAGAATGTAATAATCCCGACAAAATACGAGCCAGACAAAAATCTCGCAGCCGAAGTCGAAATTAAATTCGGCGATTTGGAAAAAGGTTTCGCCGATGCCGATTTCATTATCGAAAACGATTACTCGATTCATTATGCAAACCATTGTGCAATCGAGCCGCATTCGGCTGTCGCATATTTCGATGAGCGCAAACGGCTGGTGATTATAACCGCTACACAGGTGCCATTTCACGCGAGACGCATAACGAGCCAACTTGTCGGAATTCCAATCTGTAATATCCGCGTGATAAAACCGCGTATCGGTGGCGGTTTCGGCGGAAAACAGGAAATATTACTCGAACCGCTTGTAGCACTTGTCGCAAATCGCAATAAACGACCCGCAAAATTGATACTATCCCGCAAGGAAGTTTTTATCTCATCGAGAACGAGACACCAGATGAGAACCCGGCTGAAAACTGGTGTCAAAAACGATGGCACAATCACAGCTCTCGAAATGGATGGACTTATGAATGCCGGCGCTTACGGTTCTCACGCATTGACTGTGCTTTCAAATGCCGGCTCGAAAGTGCTTCCGTTGTTCAACAAAATCGAGAACATTCGCTTCATCGGGCGGTCGGTATATACCAATTTGCCCATCGGGGGAGCATACCGTGGCTACGGTGCAACACAAGGATACGCTGCATTCAATCAGCATATCGACATAATCGCTCGCAAACTCGGTATCGATGTTTTAGAATATATCAAGAAATGGCATATTCGCGAGGGCGAGACATCGCCAGTGTTCGAGGCACTCGGTGAGGGTAAGGAAGGCACCGCGCAAATCGTTCACTCCTGCAAACTCGATGAATGTATCGACCGAGGTGCTAAATCTATCGGTTGGTATGATATACGAGGCAAAAAAATCCGCGATGGCTCGAAAGTTCGCGGTGTCGGAGTCGCTGTCGCTATGCAGGGTTCGGGCATTCCACGAGTCGATATGGGAAGCGCATATATCAAAATGAACGAGGATGGCTCGTTTAATCTGAGTATGGGTGCGACAGATATTGGCACTGGCTCGGATACAATTCTTACACAAATAGCCGCCGAGGTTCTATCCGTGCCTGTCGAAAAGTTCATAGTTCGCTCGTCGGATACCGACCTGACGCCATTCGATGTCGGTGCTTACGCATCATCGACGACTTATGTATCGGGAAACGCTGTTCGCAAATGTGCCGAGGAAATCGCAAGGCAAATTATCGAAGTCGCTGCGAAATTGCTCGATGCAAATCCAAAAAATCTCACTCTCGAAAATAGCAATGTGGTCGATATTCAAACCGGCAAAAAAGTTTCATTCGAGAAAATCGGATACTATACATTCTACGAGAACGACCAGTTTCAAATCCAGGCGGGCGGTTCATTTTATGGAACAGAATCTCCGCCGCCATTTATCGCACAGTTCGCCGATGTCTATGTCGATACGAAAACGGGGCGTGTCGATGTGCTTAAATTTGTCTCCGCTGTCGATTGCGGACAAGCGATAAATCCAAAACTTGCCGAGGGTCAAGTCGAGGGCGCTACTGTCAATGGCATAAACTATGCACTTTGGGAAGAATATAAATTCGATAAAAATGGCAGAATGACCAATGCTAATTTCACCGACTATAAAGTGCTGACAGCAGCAGATATCCCAGAATTGATAACGATTATCGTGAATTCATTCGAGGAAACAGGACCGTTCGGAGCAAAATCGGTCGCAGAAATCGGTATCAATGGACCGATTCCCGCAATCGCAAACGCAATCTACGATGCTGTCGGTGTCCGCCTGTTCCATTCACCATTCACTCCCGAAAAAGTGCTGAAAGAAATGGAGGCATTCGCCTCTTCTTAATGGCGAATTTTCTTGCTGATGGAATCAACAATTCATTGTCGCCCAGACAGTTTGATATGGTTATTTTGATTAATCTGGCATTGCAATGAATTTCGACTTTGTCGGAAGAAATGCAATGCACAAAAAACAGGCGAAACCTGCGGCTCTCTTTGAGGGCAACCCTTCTTGAAAGAAGGGCTTTCCCTCAAACTCCTTTCCTAAGAACTTTATTATTTCTAACGCCCAAAGGTCGTTAGAAAATATTCAAACTTTTCTGAACAAGGGGCTGTTGCCCCTTGTTTGAAAACTTTTATAACGCAGGTGCAACAATGGAATCTTTGATTCTTTTTAATGGCGACTTTTTTTTCACAAGAGTGAAATTCATTGTCGCCCAGACATTTTGATATGGTTATTTATTAATCTGGTGCAACAGGGAATTCCACTCTGGTGGAAGTTCCCGATTTCATCGGGATTCAGAAAAAAGTTGCACAAAGAGAACACCTTAAAGGTGAAAACAGGCAAAGCCTGTTGTTGATTTATTTGAAGACTTGCGACCGTTTCATTACTGGCAGATGCACGAGACCTGCCCCTATTTCACATATAAAATCTTTCGAATTACCATATCGTTTTGGTTTCCGACTTTTACAAGATAAATCCCTGCGGGTATGTTATCGGGCTGCCATTTTAATCTTAATGTTCCACACTTTGCATTCCCATCGAATATTCTATCCACAATACGCCCATTTATGTCGAGTATTTCGACTCGCAGTTCGCCATCATTCGGCACAGCGGCAGCAATTGCTATCGCACCATTGAATGGGTTCGGCGATGTCCTCAAGGCAAGCTTTTCAGGTTTCCATTTTTTGTTTTCGAATATCGAAACCCAGTTATGGTTCGTAACTTTGATATCGTCGATATACCAACCCTCACGGGTAATATAGCCATCTGAGCCGAAATGGAATCTGAATTTGACATATCCATTCGGAGCGATTAGAAAAGTTATTTTTTGCCAGTCCCTATGTCCCGAAAAACACGGTGTTTCCTCGATAAATGGCGAAACCGAATTATAGCGAATCACAAACGAATAGCCGCCGAGCGGAGTAATTTGAGACCAATTGGAACCGCCATCTGTGCTTATCTCGATAATTCCGCCATCCCATGCATAGCCGGTATAAATATTCGATGTCTCGGCATCCATATATTGATAGAAAGTGAGTGTATCTGCGGATGAAACAAAAATCGATGGAGTTTCAAGCACTGCATCGGTAAGATTATTGTATGCCGCAGCTCCAGAACCACCGAATTTATAGCTGTAATCGCCGCTGTGAACTCGTTCTGTTTCGATATGCCATTCATCGAGATAACTAGCCATTATATTATAATGAGTAAAATCATAGCCGCCACTTTCAAATTCATCATAAAAATCGCGATAAACATGGAATTCAATCCAACTTTCCGATGATGGATAAAATGCCATATTGCTTGAAATAGAATTATCATATCCGATAATTCTGTATTTCACGACATCGCCGATACCCACAGAGCAAGGGAATTGAACAACCCAGCCATTAACGGTAGAATCGTATTCCATATCGGCAGGTGAATATGAAATATCGTTAACCATATATTGCACAGTCGCTCCGCCGATACCATACGCATCGGTAATTTTTGCAAATACTTTGGGAGACCAAGCAGAAATATTCCCTCTCGTGAGCGGCATGTGTTCGATTTCGGGCGGAACGGTATCTGTCGCTACCGAAAAAGTATATGGATTTGCTGCACCAGCGGGAGGGTCGAGAATATAATTATCGGTAACATCCTGCACATAGATATAATATTGAACAGTCGTGCCAAGCGGTTGTCTGGGAATTTCAGCACTCCAATTATCTCCCGATATGTTATCCATATCGAGATAATACCAGACCATTTCACCGAGTATCCTATAAACCACAACAGCGGAATCCAATCCGAGAATCGATGTTATTTCAGCCTCGATTGTCAAAGGGTTTAAAGTATCCTCGGTCGATGAAAACGGAGTATGATTTATTGTTAGAAAATTTTCTGGACCGATTCCATGATTATGAAATGCGTTGTAAATTACACCCGCGTTCGGTGTGCCATTGGAAATATCGCCATCATCGTCATCGATAGCCAATATCGCATACATAAATGTCTCGAAATCGGCGGGATAGGAAAATCTTGCGAAATGGACAAGCGAATCGGTATAACCTACACCGATTTCAGACCTTATGTCCCACCAGGCACCCGCTACAATTTGGTCATCATAGTGAACCTCATCTATAAAATCTTCGGGATACCTATTCGCATTATTAAGATTTCGCATAATGTGAGATGAATCATCGATAAATACATGTTCGCCCATCCGTGAATCATCGAAAATCGAGCAGGGAAAAAAGTCCGAAAGTCCCTCATCGATTGCACCGCTTTGTCCCGAATATGGAAGAGCATCCCCAGGATAAATATGATGAGTTACACCGTGAGTATATTCGTGATAGATGATTTCAGAGAACAAAGCAAGATTATAAAGTGAAGTGCCACCACCGCCGAAATTTATTCCATGACCATCCCAATAAGCATTATCGGCGTTCCATGGGTCATTGCAGGTAGCGGGCATCTGATAGTCCATAGCATTATAGCCGAGAAAAGTTTTCACCCAATGATGAATCCAATTTGTGTGATAATATAGATTTAATTGGTCTTGCCTCCAGGTGCCGTCCATACTCCAAACATAGTTAATCGTATCGGTCGTATAATCACCGGTATATACTGCGACTGGATAGGAACTGTCCGCTATCGCACAATAAGTTCCAGCTAAAGTTGTGTTGAAAGTATGGCTGGAACCTGTCGAGCCCACACCGATAAAATTTCCATCCCAATCGGTGGCTCCACTGTGTCCATCGACTGTAAAACCCTCATACGGAAATGCTCCCACCAAAGGTGTATCGTCATAGTAATTCGGCAGATAATTGCCCTGTATAGAACCTGATGCTCTCGGCATTTCATTGGCAGCATATAATAATTCGCCGTTTTCGGCATCGACCCAAAAAACCCATAATCCAAGCGGCGCTTTGGTTCGAAATTCGAGATACCATACAAGTTTGCCGATGTATTTATCTTTAGATTGAATCGGTGCAACTGCAAGATATTGTGCAGTCCTGATATGAATTTGCGGCTCGATATACGAAAGTGCAATTTCTGTGGCATCATCGAGAGATATTCTTCTGCCGAGTGAAACTTTTACCATCGGTTTCACAGTGCTGTTGAAATAAAATATTTCACCCAGATTATTTATCCGCAACATAATTCTCGAACCGATAACATCGTAATCGTCATATTTTTGATGCAACGAAACATTCCAGAATTTAGTTATTTTCTCGGCATTTTCGATTCTGAGCTGGTTTGCCGACACACCGATTAATTCCGAATATTTTTTAGCGAATTCGACCGATGCAGTGCGAGCATTATCGACACTCGACACGGCGATTCCTGTCTGCAATGGTTTGCAGACAAGCATTACTATATTTTTTGAAATCGGGTCGATTTTAGCCATCAATAGTCGCTCGATATTAAATTTTTTTATCGAGTTTTCATCGGCAGGAATGCTTTCAGAGTATTTAATTCGAATGTCGGGAATAACATTTTGGCTTGGCAACAGTGCAAATGCACCGATAAAAAAGGATGCGATGATAATCAAAGCCAAACTCGTTCTCATTTTTTGACCTCCATAATGTTAAATATCTTAATGAGTTCCGCAAAATAGACAAAATCCTTTATTTT
>JAGGZE010000114.1 GCA_021162205.1 bacterium | reverse complement strand
CTCAATTATCTGAATCTACTGTCGAGAGTTATATTTCCAATGATGTAAACACAGGATATGTCCCATATGATAATGGGAGTAAATTGGTTAGTAGTGGGATTTATTACAATGGCAATGTCGGCATCGGAACGACAAGCCCTGCTCGGGCATTAGATGTCAACGGTACTGGCAGAATTTCTAGCGATTTTGAAGTTGGGGCTTCAGCAGCGGTATATTATATGCTTAGTGTGGGTGGTTTTACTATGTCTTCTGGTGCATCTAACGGATATGTTTTAACATCCGATGCCGGCGGAACTGGAACATGGCAGGCTGCCAGTGGTGTTCCTTCTCAAGCGTTCGTTGCTTTCCCAGACGCATCCGCCCGAACAGGATGGACATATACGGGATGTAGCGAGGTCAAAGTAACCGTAGCCGATAATACTTGGGCAACAAAGGCGAGTATGCCGACGGCAAGGGGCCTTTTCGGTATTGCAGCGGTGAACGGCAAAATATACGCGATGGGGGGATCCAATGCTTGGGGTAGCTATCTTGCCACCAATGAGGAGTATGACCCGAGCACTGATAGTTGGACAACGAAGACGTCTATGCCGGCAGCAAGATATGCTTTGGCAGCGGCGGTGGTCAACAACAAAATCTACGCGATTGGGGGAGCTGGCCATCTTGCCACTAATGAGGAGTATGACCCGAGCACGAACACCTGGGCGACGAAGGCGTCTATGCCAACGGGAAGGGAACTTTTAGCAGCCGCAGCGGTAAATAACAAAATCTACGCGATTGGGGGACATGATGGTCATTCCCTTGTTTCCACCAACGAAGAATACGACCCGAGCACAGACACTTGGACGACAAAGACACCTATGCTGACGGCAAGGGATGAATTAGCTGCCGCTGCGGTTAACAACAAAATCTACGCGATAGGGGGATATGGTGGTTATACCACCAACGAAGAATACGACCCGAGCACAGACGCCTGGGTGACAGTGCCGTCTATGCCGACGGCAAGGGCTTATTTAGCTGCAGCAGTGGCGAATGGCAAAATTTACGCGATTGGGGGAGACTATATTTCCATTCTTTCCGCCAACGAAGAATACAACCCGATAACAGAAATCTGGACTGTAAAAGTGTCTATGCCGACGGCAAGGAGTAGGTTAGCAGCCGCGGTGGTGGGTGGCAAAATCTACGCGATAGGGGGATACGATGGTAGCAATTATCTTTCCACCAACGAGGAATACACCAATGGTTTAGCTTTCTATTGGTTTCAGAAGGACTAAATTAAATGAGAATAGTTGTTAAGATAGGGTTATTCTGCTTTGCTCTGTTGCTTTTCGGCTGTGCAAAAGAAGGCGAACCGCTTGCAAGAGTGGGCGTTGTCGAAATAAACCGAGAAGACCTAACCTTGCAAAAAACGGTCTATGAGAAATGTTACGGGCAGGCGGATAAGGATAGCACAGAAGTATTGGCTGAACTTATTAGCAATGCGCTGGAAAAAGCTGTCTTGAAAGCGAAATACGAGATAGAACCGCCAGAATCGGTAATGGCGGAAAAAGAGAAATGGATAGATAAAAATACAAAGGCGCCCGAAATCTGGCGGTGCAAGAAAAAAATCTATGGAGAGAATAAAGAGGCTCTATACAGAGATATTATTTCACCAATATTAGTAAATCAAAAACTGCACGGGATGTTTTCTCAAGATACACTAATTCATAAATCGGGGCGGGATAGCATAGCGAAGATATTCAAAAAGGTTATGGAATTTCCCGAAAGTCTTGAAACAATCGCTGGGTATGATACTTTTCGGATGCCGAAGCAAGTTTCTATCGACAAAACATTATTGAAATCGGGTGTGGAATTTGTTCCCGACCCGATTATAGATAAAGTGCTTGTGCATCTTAAACCTGGCGAGATGTGGCAGAACATAGTCGAGGACGATTATTCGTATAAAATTGTTCGTCTTCTTTCCGAGAATGACAGTTCTTATCTTTGTGATGGTATTATCTTGCCAAAACGTTCCTTTGATGAATGGTTTCGCAAGTATGCAATCGAGAATATCGATATCGAGATATATGATGATTACTTGAAAAAGAGTTTGATAGAAAAATATCCTGATTTGTGGTGGTGGAAAATGTTGAGATAGACTATGGGCAGTCGCGAGTTCGATGAGAAATCGGGCGTTCCCCTCCAGCGGCTGCCCTAATAATTATGTAGCAATAAAAAAACATTCGGAAAAACAGGTTAATTAGCGTGCAAACCCAAGCAGAGCAAGGGCGGGAACAAACAGAACGAACGCGTAAACAAACAGAAGACGAGCACATTCAAACAGAAGATGTGCATATACAGTTTGTAGATAAGCATATACAAACAGTATAAGCGTAAAAACAAACAGAATTTAATCAAAAAACAGGTATTCAAAATGCCGGGCTGGAACAAGATACCACACTACAAAATCGAGGATTTAATCACGCTCATAACTGACATAATCGTTGGCGATGAGTAAAATCAGGATGAGTGGGAATTGAGCGAGCCGTAGCTGGCGGATTTGCAAACATTGAGAAATCATATGCAAAATCTTTTGGATGACTAGCAGGCGAAATTTGTAAATGGCGACAGGCTTAGCCTGTTTTTATCGTGCAACTTTTCTCGTCCCGAAAAAATCGGGACAATTCATTGTTGCACCAGAGTAATAAATAAATTCTTTAACCGAGTAAAATCATATTGCTTTTTTCTGAATCCCGATGAAGTCGGGAACTGATTGCAAAGCAATCATTCCCTGCAATGTTAGATTAATTAAATAACCATATCGAAATTTCTCGGCGACAATGAATTTCACTCTTGTGAAAGAAAAGTCGCCACTAAAAAGAACCGAACGGTTCCAGGCTTAGCCTGTTTTTATCGTGCAACTTTTCTCGTCCCGAAAAAATCGGCAATAGCGTGTCCAGGTCCACCGATATTCCCCATACCGACAAGAAATTTTCTATCGCCATCGAGTTTTAGAACGGTTTTAAGAATTTTTTGCGGTTTGCCATCGGATAAAAATGCGATTTTGCCGCGCGGAATACCGTTTTTCGACATTATATCGGAAATACCATGAATATTTGCTCCGACAAGAATATATAAATCGGCGGGAATGCCGCTAATGAACTCGCCGAGCTGTATCGACCTCTGAATTCTATCGGCACGGGCATTGGCAATTACTATGATTTTTTCGCCAGAATTTAATCGAGGTGATAACATTTCCCACACGATTTTTGTCGATTCGGGGTCGTTTGCCGCAAAGGCATTAGCGAACCGAATTGTTTGACCATTCTCGATAAACGAAAATATTTTTAATACTCCAGGGTCGGGAGTCGCCTGCCACATACCGGCGAGAGCTATATCCCGGGAAACTCCAAGATGTCGAGCCACAGCGAGCGCTAACGCAACATTTTCCTTATGCTCTATATAATCGAATTTATTTATTTCATCATCGGAAATAGTTTTTGGGTCGGTCAGAATGAGCTCACAATTCAGCTTTTTCGCATTTTCGGCAAGCCAATCGAATCTATCGCTTTCAGCGGTGAAACAAATTCCATCCTTAGGCATAATCGCACTCATAGCATCGGCGGCATCGCGGACAGTAGGTCCCATAACATCGAGATGGTCGGCTCGAACATTAGTGAACACTCCGATAGTTCCATCGATATATTTATTCTGCAAAACCCATTGAATTTCAGGGTCGACCCCCATACATTCGGTTACAAGTATTTCAGCACCGAGCTTTACCGCATATTTCACAACCCATTTTTGTTCCTTGACATCTGCGGGACCTATGCGAATAATCGGTTCTTCGGTGCCATCGGAATGGATAAAACAAGCATCTGTGCCGGTGGTTTTGGTAACCGCTCGAAATCCTGCTTTTCGAAGTGCACCGCCGAGTAATCTCGTTACAGACGATTTCCCGCGACTGCCGTTTATATGCACCCGCACAGGTATCTGCTCGATTCGATTCCGATGAATTTTATACTCGAAAATCCACCAGATGCACAGAATAACCACCAAACCTATGATAATAATTATTCCCATTTTGCCACGACCTTAATTATTTTTTCTCCGATTATCGTATATATTTTAACATCCTTTGCACTTTGCTCGACAACGATTTTCGAGGGCATAGGCAGTAGCCAATCTATCTGTCGACCATCATCGATAACCATTCTATTGTCTGCGAGAAAATAAGCGATATCATTATCGGACAAATATATATTTTCAATATCGGGCGATAGTGTAACCGAAACATCGCTTTGAATTCCAGCAATGATTGTTCTATCGGCTGATGACCATATAATCGGCGTTTCAATCGAACCGACCTGCTGCCATCGGCCATTATTCGAATCGCTATCTTGTGGGATATAGTTCTCGAAATTTTCCCAGTTCACAACACCGATTAGCATAGGATTTACGAGTGACGATGCCTCGATTATCTTGAATTTTTCCATCGGGTCGCCGACCGCCGAATAGTTCGCTATTCTCTTTTTCATCGGGTCGAATGCCCACAATGAACCATCGGTAGAAAGTGCAATCTGCATCGGATATAACGAGCCCGTATCGATTTTGCCGCGATATCGAAGATATCTATCGAATTGATATATCGTGTTTTTCATTGGAATCGCAACATAGACCCATTGTCCCGAAAATGCGATGTCGGTGATTCCAGATAGCAACTCGTCGTTTCCCCGCGATGTAGTTCGAGCGAGTGTATCATCGACATAACGATAAATTGCATTGGGGCAAGCGGCATAGAAACCGCCCATTTTGTCTGGAACGATACCTACGGGTGCGGGTGAAAATACCGTTAGAGTTTCGATAAGCACTATTGTTGCAGCGAGTATCATTTTTGTGAAGATTTTTGAATAATTTCATTCATTTCACGGACAGCGCGTTCCATACCGACAAGTGCAGCCCGGCAGATTATCGAATGCCCGATAGAAAATTCCTCGACCGATTCGATTGCTGCGATATTAGTTACATTCTGATAATCGAGTGCATGACCGACAGCGACACCGAGTTTTTGTTTCGTCGCCAATGTTGCCGATTTCTCGATTTTGTCGAGTTCTGTGAGTTCCTTTTCAAAATCTTCGGCATCAGAATAGAAAGTTGTATTCAATTCGACAAAATCCGAACCGATTTCTGCGGCAATACGAACATTTGTTTCGGTCGGGTCGATAAAAAGTGAAACCTCGATTTCACTATCTTGAAGTTTTGATAAAATCGGTTCTAACTCGTTAGACTCTTGTTCGAGATTAAATCCTCTCTCGGTGGTATTTTCTCCACCGCGTTCGGGAACGAGTGTTACCATATCGGGCATCGCTTTAAGCGCTATTTGCACCATCCCCTCGGTCGGTGCCATTTCGAGTGTCAAATGTGTGGAAACAGTTTGTCGAAGTAAAAACAAATCTCTATCCTGTATATGCCGTCTATCCTGCCGAAGATGTGTCGTTATTCCATCGGCACCGCCGAGTTCTGCAATATATGCCGCCAAAACAGGGTCGGGATATTTTGTTCCGCGAAGCTGCCGTAATGTAGCTATATGGTCGATATTTACCGATAATCGAGACATTTATACCTCCTATGATAAAAGTCTACTCCAAATGTTTTTTATTAAACCATGCTTTCCACAACAGAATAGAACCTATTCTTTTTGCATCTTTCTTTTATCTTTTCAGCATTCTCAAATTCAATTTTATCTAGTTCGACATTGAAATAGAGTGCAAAAACCAAATCATCGATGTAGTCTTTTAGTTCTGCTTGCTTTTCAAAATCAATCACTGGCAATTCTTTTAATTCGGATAGAGTAATGCCATCACCCTCATAGTCGGAATATTTCTCTTCGATGACACTGGCAACTAACTCAGTATTTTCCTTGATTTCCAATTCTAATTTCCTATCTACACGAACAAGAATGAGTTTGCCATCAATAACAGATACTTTATCAAATTTTTGTAACATAATGGATGAGAAATCTATAAAATCGGAAAGAGTCTTTTCTTCGAGAGAAAGCATACTTTCGGTTTGATTTATAATTTTGGATTTAATTACTTGATTTTTATTATTTATTAT
>JAGGZE010000066.1 GCA_021162205.1 bacterium | reverse complement strand
GCAAGTTTTTTATTAGTTATTAAAATACTTGTCTTTTTTTTATACTGCTGTATTTTAAAAGTCTTTTATGGAAAAGGGAGGAACAAATGTATGATTTTGCAAAAATAGAACAAAAATGGCATCGAAAATGGAGCGAACAGAATATTTATAATACACCCGATAATCCGACAAAGAAATTCTATTTGCTCGAAATGTATGCCTATCCATCGGGAGATATCCATATCGGACATTTCCGCAATTATGGCGTCGGCGATACGGTCTGGCGCTACCTTCGGATGAATGGTTACGATTTGCTTCATCCATTCGGCTGGGATGCTTTTGGGCTTCCGGCTGAACAGGCGGCAATCAAACATGGATTACCTCCTCGAGAATGGACTATTAAAAATATCGAAACAGGCAAAAAGACTATTCAGGAACTCGGGATTTCATACGATTGGGATAGGGAAATCCGCACCTGCGAACCCGATTATTATAAATGGACTCAATGGGTTTTTCTAAAACTCTATCAGGCAGGACTCGTCTATCGCGATACATCCACTGTGAACTGGTGTCCGAGTTGTAAAACCGTTCTCGCAAATGAACAGATTATCGGCGGGAAATGCTGGCGATGTGATTCTATTGTCGAGAAAAGAGAACTCGAACAGTGGTTCATCAAAATCACCGATTATGTTCAGCGTCTTTTAGATGACCTCGATAAACTCGAGGGTAAATGGCCCCAAAATATAATAACTATGCAAAGAAACTGGATAGGTCGTTCCGAGGGCGGCGAATTCGATTTCCCAATCGATGGCACAGATATTATCCTGCCGATTTTCACCACTCGACCCGATACGATTTACGGTGTTACATTTATGTCGGTTGCCCCCGATGCAAAAATTATGAAGAAGATTTTACCATACATTTCTACGGATAGACAAAATGCTATCGGCGAATATATAAAAACCGCACTTAACCGCACGGAAATCGAGCGCTCCACCGAAAGCAGCGAAAAAGACGGCGTTTTCACAGGACTTTACGCAATAAATCCATTCGATGGCGAGAAAGTTCAAATATGGGTTGCGGATTATGTTCTTGCAAGCTATGGAACCGGTGCTGTAATGGCTGTTCCCGCTCACGACCAGCGCGATTTCGAGTTCGCTAAAAAATATAATATTCCAATCAAAGTCGTAATTCAACCGAAAAATACGCAATTAAATCCCGATGAAATGACCGAAGCATATACCGATACGGGAATTATGGTAAATTCAAAATTATTCGATGGCACATTTTCGACAGATGGTATCGGCAAAGTCATCGAATATGCTTCTCAAAAAGGAATCGGGCGTAAGAAAATCACATATCGTCTGCGCGATTGGCTAATTTCCCGTCAACGATATTGGGGAGCGCCGATACCGATGGTTCATTGCGATAAATGCGGGACTGTCCCTGTTCCAGAAGAACAATTACCTGTTCTGCTTCCGCAGGAGGATAAAGTCGATTTCATTCCAAAGGGCCGTTCACCTCTATCCGATGTTCCAGAATTTGTCGATGTGAAATGCCCTAAATGCGGTGGTCCTGCAAAACGCGACACCGACACTATGGATACTTTCGTCTGTTCATCGTGGTATTATCTTCGCTACCTCGACCCACACAATGAACACCAAGCTTTTGCCCAAAGCGAAGCGAAAAAGTGGCTGCCAATCGATTTGTATATCGGTGGAGCAGAACATGCAACGGGACATTTAATTTATTCTAGATTCGTTCACAAGGTCCTTTTCGACCTCGGATATATACCGAAAGAATGCGGCGATGAACCTGCAAAGAGACTGTTCAATCACGGAATGGTGCTCGATGAACACGGCGATGTTATGAGCAAATCTAAGGGCAATGTCATTTCACCGGGCAAACTTATCGAGAAAATCGGTATCGATGCCACACGAGTCGCTATGCTATTTTTTGCTCCGCCCGAAAAGGAAATTCTATGGTCCGAATCCGCTGTCAAGGGTGCAGTTAGATTTTTAACCCGTGTGGAATCATTGTTCGGTAAATCTCCCCAATCGAAAGAAATTCCCGATGTGAATTCGCTCACCGATTCTGAAATGGTAATGTTAAAATCTCTTCACCGAACGATAAAGCGAGTCGGCGAGGACACTCGACCCGACAGAATGCAGTTCAACACCGCAATCGCTGGGTTAATGGAATTTTTAAATATTTTGCCTCAAGATTTTGGTCCAGAACACAAGCTTTACTATACTGTTGCAGACAATTTCGTCAGACTGCTCGCTCCATTTGCACCATTTATCGCCGAGGAACTCAATGAAAAACTCGGTTTCGATAAAAATGTTTTCACAAGGAATTATCCCAAATATAATGAAAATCTTGCGAAAATCGATGAAATCGAAATTGGTGTGCAGATAAATGGAAAATTGCGAGGAACGATAAATATCTCCACAGATGCAAGCCAGCAAACTGCCTTAGAACTTGCATCTTCCGATAGCAAAATCTCGAAATGGTTCGAGGGCAAAGCAATTAGAAAGGTTATTTATATTGAGGGAAAAATTCTGAATATCATTACTAAATAAGGAAATTTCATCTCGATGTGGAATTTAAAAATAAAAAAATATTGACATACTCGAAATACTGGGTAAGTTTTTAAAAATTTATGACAATCAAGGAGGAAAGTATGAATATCGATGCAAGAGTAAAAGAACTCATCGTGGAGAAACTCGGGATTAGCGAAGACCAAATTAAGCCAGAAGCTCATTTTATAGATGACCTAGGTGCGGATTCGCTCGATACTGTCGAACTTGTGATGGCTCTCGAGGAGAATTTCGATATCGAGATTCCCGATGAAGATGCCGAGAAACTCATCACAGTCGGTGCAGCAGTCGATTACATTCAGAAAAAACTTGCAGATTAATAGTGACCGATATGAAACGAAGGGTAGTAATTACCGGGGTCGGAGCTATTACGCCGATTGGCAACGACCCCGAAACTTTCTGGGATAGTCTGCTCGAAGGCCAAAACGGTATTTCTGCTATTTCGAGGTTCGATGCCAGCGAATTGCAATCTAAAATCGCAGGTGAAATTAAGGATTTCGACCCGACAAAATTTATCGACCCGAAAGGACTTCGACGGCTCGACCCTTATGCACGATATGGTGTTTGTGCAGCTATTCAAGCACTCGAACAAGCAAAAATTACATCGGATAATTTTGACCCCGAGCGCGCCGGTGTTATTATAGCATCGGGTATCGGTGGCATTCATACACTTCTCGGACAGCACGAGGTTCTACTTAATCGAGGACCTCGAAGAGTTAGCCCATTTATGATACCGATGATGATACCAGATATTGCATCGGCTCATATTTCGATGCGATACAATATGCGCGGTCCAAATTTTTCGATAGTCAGCGCTTGCGCATCTGGTTCACATGCAATCGGTGAATCGTATATTATGGTCAGAGATGGTCGTGCAGATTTGATGGTATCTGGCGGCGCCGAAGCTCCATTGCATCCGCTCGCTTTCGCCGGTTTCTGCAATGCTCGAGCATTAAGCACTCGCAACAATGACCCCGAACACGCATCGCGACCATTCGACAAGGATAGAGATGGTTTTGTAATTGCCGAGGGCGCAGGTGTTCTTGTTCTCGAGGAACTCGAATCCGCTAAAAGACGCGGTGCAACCATTTTGGCAGAAATCATTGGATATGCCGCAACAGGCGATGCATATCATATCACTGCACCTCATCCCGAGGCAATCGGTGCAATCGAGTCGATGAAAAAAGCTATCGCTGATGCAGATATAACTCCCGACGATATCGATTATATAAATACTCATGGGACATCCACACCAGCGGGCGATATCGGCGAATGTAAGGCAATAAAAGCGGTATTCGGCACCGGCAAAGAACGACCGCTTATTAACTCGACAAAATCGATGACAGGACATATGCTCGGTGCCGCTGGCGGTGTTGAACTAATCGTAACTATTATGTCGCTCAGATCCGGCTGGGTTCATCCATCGATTAATATCGAGAATCTCGAACCCGAAGCTATTGGATTGAATATACCTCGTCAGAAAATTAACTCTAATCCCGAAATCGCAATTTCAAATTCGTTTGGTTTCGGTGGACACAATGCAACTCTCGTTATCAGAAAGCACCTTTAAGGTATTTTTTGTGCGTTGCGTCCCTGACAACCAAGTTGTCATTTCTTTCCAACGCCTGCTCAATCACATTTAAGGTGTTCTCTGTGTGTTGCTTTTTTCCTAATCCCGATGAAATCGGGAGTTCAGATATTTTTTTATTTCATCAATATTGCTCGTATCCTAATTGTTCCCGCCCTTATTATGCTTGTGTTTGCGCGCTATTTAACCTGTCTTATTTCAATATATTTTTTTGATTGCTATCAAATTATTAGGGCAGCCGCTGGAGGGGGACGCCCATTTTTTTCTATTGGACTCGCGACTGCCCTATAAAATTTTAAAACTGACTGGGCAATATATATGGAAAGGAAATTTTCATACCGCCCAGCCGACAATATAAATTAATAATTCCTATATACTTTATAACTACTAGATGATGTTTTCGCAGCACCGAGACCAACTTTCACCCCGCTCGCTGAAACATTGATTGTGCCATCGGCAGGATGAACAGAAACATTATCCGCAGCGACAGTGATACCATTACCAGCACCGATATTCAGTGTTACATCCGAATCAGGTCCCGGAAGCACATTATTTGCTCCGCCGGTCAGCCCACTGCCCGCTACAATGTCCTTTTGCAATGTTATGCCTATTGTTCCAGTAGTTGTTATCGGACCACCTGTAATCGGTGCAGTGGTAGCGATATTCGTAACAGTTCCACCAGTATTAGTTGAATTGATTGTTATGTTGTTTCCCGACTGAGTTATATTAACATTGGAACCACTTAAAAATGTAATATCACCTTGCAACCATGCATCTGCATCCGACCTTATCTTGTTTACATCGACATCGTTAGTGTTATCTGTGCCCCATACTCCTGCACCGCTGCCGTCGGACTTCCATACATTACCGGCTGTCCCCGCGGATGTTATAAAGTATTGAGAATTATTCACACCAGGGTTCGGATATGTCCCATTAAGGTCGCCACCGGCTGCTCCTGTTGGAGGTCGAGAGTTCGACAAACGAGAGTCATTCCCCACGCAGGCGGTGTTCGCTGCACTGCCATATACTACATTAATATTGTTCGAGCTTTCGCTCAAACCTGTGCCGAGGATATCGGTAACATCCACAGAAAATGTCGTTGTCGAAAGGTCAAGTCCATCGCCAGCAGAATATGTCGTGTTATCATCGTTGGCATTCACCCAGCTTCGTGTTGCATAAGTGCCACTTATATCGACACCAGTGCCTCCAGTAATAGTTATAGTGTTGCCAGATAAACCGAGGTTTTGGTTATCGGTTCCGGTGCCGTCGCCTGTGGCAGATATTGTAATTGTGTTTCCATCCGTTCGCGTGACGGTCGCAAGACCTGAGCCGACAAGCTCGACTTCCGTCGAAGTGCTACTCAGATCGAGAAGTGCACCACCGGTAACAGCTGTTGCGACCATCGTTTGTATCTCGTTGGTCGTGCTGTGATCGGCATCGTCGACATTATCCGTAGATGAAATAGTTATGGTATTTCCAGAGCGTGAAACTGTGGTAGCACCGCCCTGAGCAAAATTCACTGTCTCGCCGCTGGATATATCTGTTGTGGCACCGCCATTCGCTTGAAGTTTCCAATTATTGTAATTGTCGAGACCCGTTACATTGAAAGATATATCGACTCGGTTTCCTGTTTGTGAAACGCTCGATGTAGTGTGCGTCCCGTTATTGAAACGAAGAATATCGGTTTGCGAGGATACTGTATAAGTGTTTGTTCCGCCATTGCTCTGGACGCGATTGAAAAGATTCTGGTTGTCGCTTCCGGAACTATGCAAACGAGCATCGTTACCTTCGCAGGCGGTATTTGCAGCGCTGCCATAAACTACATTAATATTGTTCGAGCTTTCGCTCAAACCTGTGCCGAGTATGTCCGTAACATCGACAGAAAATGTCGTTGTGCTGAGGTCGAGTCCATCGCCAGCAGTATAAGTTGTATTGTCATCATTGGCATTCACCCAGGTTTGTGTTGCATAAGTGCCACTTATATCAACACCAGTGCCTCCAGAAATAGTTATAGTATTGCCAGATAAACCAAGGTTTTGGTTATCGGTTCCTGTGCCATCGCCGGTGGCAGATATTGTAATTGTGTTTCCATCCGTTCGAGTGACGGTCGCAAGACCTGAGCCGACAAGCTCGACTTCCGTCGAAGTGCTACTCAGATCGAGAAGTGCACCACCGGTAACAGCTGTTGCGACCATCGTTTGTATCTCGTTTGTTGTGCTGCCGTCAACTTCGGTGCCTGTTATCGTAAAGTTCGGATATGTGCCCGTGACCACATTGATACCGCCGCCAGTTATGGAAACCGTTTGGTCGGGAGCGCTGTTTGTGAGTGTAACAGTTCCGCCAGCACCGAGTGTAATCGTTCCACCGCCGGAAAGACCAGTGCCCGCTGTGATAGTTGCTGTCTTATTCCCCTGGACTGCAGTATTTGCAGCGTTGCCATAAACTACAGAAAGTGGTGAACCGCTTGTCCCATTCCCAGTAATCGTAGCATCTGAAACCACTGTCTGACTGCCCCAATTATCGCCTGCACTGGATGCATCTATCGTCACAGTTCCAGATGATACCGTAACACTCGCTCCACCCGTGCCTGTGAAAGTAAGGCTGCTCGTCGAGTTCACATTTGTATTGTTCGCTCCATCCGTAGCCGTCCAATACTGATAATTGTCCAATGTCGGATGATTTATTTTACTCCAATCTATCGCAGCAGAAGCGTTTATATCCGCATCGACAATCGTTCCATCGGTTATCTCACCAGTTTCTATGGAGTTTCCAAGCACAGCGGACAGTTTATTCGATGCTGTTCCATCGCCTGTTATAGATGTTCCATCGCTTTGCACGGCACCGCTGCCGACAACCATTGCGGTATCAGCTACTATCGCTCTGAACGCATACGGGACAGCGACCATTCGTTCTCGCGGTGAAAGCGTTTCGGTTCCTACCTTAAGCTCGAGCCAATATGTGCCGTCGAAAGCGATGTTCAAAGGCGTGAGCGTTCCCAATTCGACATCGAACAAGCCATTGGTAACTGTAACAGGATGACCTGAAGCGGCTGTGTGTGCCTCATTCCAAATGGCTGTTCCGCCTGTTTCAACATCATACAAATAAAATGTGATGTCGTGACTGCCGTCGAGAGCGACTCCCGCGTCATTGGTGAGTTTGCCCTGATAACTGATGAGCCGTGGCACTCCCGAAGCAAATGCTCCAACAAGTGCCAACAAAAGTAGCATTCCAAGAACAACTGACATCCTTGCACTTTTCATCGTGCACCTCCTTGGTTTAAATTAGTTATTTTCCACTAAAGACATCCTTGCACTTTCATCGCATATAACTCCTAATTCATGGGCTTTTGCGTTTATTTCGATTAATTTTACGGACACATAGTACCATCATCAGTAGTTGTAGCACTTCTGACATTAGAATTCGAACTGGTGCCGCAGCCACCTACAGCACGAACACGATAGTAATAAGTGGTTGCATGCATAAGAGGAATACCGGATGTGACATCTCCAACCCAACAGTTTGTACCTCCACCTGCATTGTAATTATTATATCCAGGAACATAAGATGAAAAGGATGAATTCAGGGATACATCGAGGCGATAACTGGTAGCTCCGGTTACACTATTCCAATCAGCTCTAAAGCATTCATCACCCTCGAAAGTTGATGCATTAGCAGTGGGTGCAGACGGCATACTCGGAGCTAGGGAAGCATCCAATGCCATCCAATCAGAGCCGTTATAATAATCGAACTGATGTGAAGTGGTATTATAAACAATCAGTCCTTCGGGCGGCGAAGAAATTGCACTGCGCTGTACGCAGGTCATACGAGGGAAAAGCACACCCTGGGTAGTAGAAGAGATTTCCACTTTTGCAGAGGCGTTTGGGGTTGTCGTTCCGATGCCGACTTTATCAGTGCTTGTTTTGAGATAGACATTTGCTCCACCATCAGTCCAGCCACCCGCTGTGGATATAGAGCCAGCGGTTAGGTTTCCTGTGATATTGACATTGCCGTTGAAGTAGCCTGCCCAATTGGTAGCTCCGTTTGATGCTTTGGCGTAGATACCGTAAACAGTTCCAACAGGACCACCGCCACCAATATCGCCTAATCCTTCAGCATAAACGCCATACAAGGTTTGATCATCGGCAATTCCGCTATAAGTAAGCGTGGATTTAAAATAACCTGCGTAAGTGCTTGTGCCCAGATCGCTCTGACTTATTTGACTACGGACACCATAAGTAGTACTTGATACTAAACCTACTGTATAGGATATATCTAATTTGGAATGAGTGTCGGGATTTACGCCAATACCTGCCCTACCGCTTATGCGGAAGCTTGCAGATTGATTAGCCCCCGTTTGGTTCTGGATGTAGCTTCCATCGCCGGATGTAAGCGCATACCGTGCGTCGTTATAAGCCCTATCCCCGACATCGTCGTCGCTGTTCGGGTCGGTTGTCAGGCTTATCCTTCCGCTCACAGTGAGTTTCTCTGCCAGGGTTGCGGTGCCGATGCCGACATTGCCATTGTAATAAATCCCACTACTAACCAATTTACTCCCATTATCATATGGGACATATCCTGTGTTTACATCATTGGAAATATAACTCTCGACAGTAGATTCAGATAATTGAG
>JAGGZE010000123.1 GCA_021162205.1 bacterium | reverse complement strand
TTTTCTTTCACAAGAGTGAAATTCATTGTCGCCCAGAAATTTCGATTAATGGGGTGCAACAATGAATCCCGTATGGACGGGAGAAAGGTTGCACAAAGAAAACAGGCGAACGCCTGGTCGCCGAGCCCTTTGGCTCTTTTTTGAGGGCGTATTCAATACACCCCTACACCGTGCTTCTTAATTGGTTGAAATTTATTTTGTTCGAGCGGGAGTTGCGGGGAATTCCCGATTTCTTAATCGGGGGGGGATGCAACGCACAAAAAACAGGCGAACGCCTGCGGTGTGGAATCCAGAGACATTCGTATTACCTGTTCAGAATTTTCTATTTGACAACTGCACCATTATTGATTACATTTTTTTCATGAGAAGAAATACATAGTTATTTGACTAATCAGGCGTTGCAAGGAATTGCCGATTCTATCGGCAAGGTCCCGACTTCATCGGGATTCAGAAAAAAGCAACGCACTAAAAACACCCGAACGGGTGTGGAAGGTGGGGGAAATATGAGATTTCGTTGGATTACATTCGTTTTGGTAATTGGGCTTCTACTGACAAGTATCGAGGCTAAAAAGAGAAAAAGTAACAGTTCAAGGGGAAAACTTTCTGTCAATGGCAGTGTTTCTATTTATGACCCTCCTGGCGATGTTAGTTCGGCTTTTCTATTTGAAATTGCTGCACGATATAGTCTTTCTGACCAGATTGTCGGCGAGTTATCTGTTGGCTGGTCTCAATATGAGCAAAGCGGTGAGAATGTAACATTCATTCCTGTTCAGCTCAATGGTGAATTTCATCCGTTGGGACAGGGGATTTTCGACCCTTATGCTGGAGCCGGTATTTCTGCGAATTTGACTCAAACGGGGGATAATGTGGATGCAACTGCTGGTGTTCAGGCATTGAGCGGGATTTCATTCAAACCTCAAAGTGGTTTCGGAGTATCTGTCGAGGTAAAATATATGTTATTGGACATAACCGATACGAACTCTGGCACATTCAGTCTCGGCGGTGGCGTCGATTTCAACTGGGAAACCGAATTATAAACGATTCTATAATATCAAATAGAAATCGGGGGAGTAAAAATGAAAACAGCACTAACGATAACATTATTATTTATTGTTGCAGCTTTTTCCGGCACGATAAGCGGTGAATTAGTTTATCCCGCTGGCGGACTCGGGGCTTATGCGGTTGTGATAATCAGTCAGGATGATATCGCGACATTTATAGCGGGTGCGGATACTATCGACCCTGCAACATTTTTTATGTCGCTACCTCGAGCCATAATATTTTCACCTGGTCCATTTTCAATCGATGGCGATTTTGTAGATGATATGCCATATACAATTTTCGGATTGAAACCATCTGGAATGTCGATTCAATCTGGTGACCCGATGGGACTTTCATCGGTCGATATATTCACTCGCGATGGCAGTGCCGAGGGTATTACTGTCGAATTGGCAACCGAGGGAAATATCGGCGGATATATAAATTATTTCGGTTCATTCCCTGGATGTAAGATAAATGTCTACGATGCTATGCAGAACCCGCCTGTTATCGAAGGGACATATACTGTTGAATCTGTCGATTATGATATAACAGTGCCATCTGGTTTCAAAACATTGGAATTCTATATCGACAGTAACGGGAATAATGAATGGGACCCCGATGAGCTCGAATCGGGTGTATATTATACGAACCCTGTTTCAGGCAGTTGGGGACCTATAGTTTTCGTAGGTGGTGGACATAGATTCGACTATGGTGTCGATGTTACTTTGTTGCCATCCGAAGTGTGCGAGACAAAACGGAATAATTCACCTCGAATCGAATATTCGTCATTTGGACGAATAAAATTCTCGAATTGCTATGGTAATGTTTCGATAGCGGACATTTTGGGGAAAATTATATTGGAACGAAATATAAGTGATAATGATGAAATACAATTGAACCCGAATTTACCTACTGGAATGTATTTTGTCATATTCGATGGTGCAAATCAAAAATCTGTGCGGAAAATAAATCTGATTCATTGACGATTAAAATTATTATTTCAGTAAAAATGTTAAGAATTTTGTTGCACATTTTTTACAAAATTCTATTATTTGGAAAATTGGGAGTTAGAACTCCATTAACATAAATTCAAATTTCGAAAGGAGGCAATTGTGGACGATACATTTGCAGTATTCGAGGGACAAATCGAGAAATTAATCGAGGCTGTTAAGAAATTAAAAACCGAAAAGAAACAACTTATCGATGCGAATGAACAACTCGAGGGAAGAATAAAAACACTTCAAGATGAAATCGAGCAGGTGAATCGAGAGAAAAATGAGCTTGCTCAATCGGTTCAAGGCACAGAAGGTGCTAAAGAGAAATTAGATTCACTGCTCTCGAGAATAAATGAAGCATTAACCGAATAACAAATAGATTATAAGGGGATGCAGGGGATATGACGGAAAATGAAAAAAATACAATTATTGTAAAGATATTTAATCAGGAATTAAAACTCAGAACTAATGAACCCTCTGATTATGTTCGCGAAGTTGCAAGATATGTCGATGCCAAAATTTATGAGATTATCGACAGTTCTGGCGGCGTTTCATCATCGAAATCGATAATACTCGCTACTTTAAATATAGCCGATGAATTGTTCAAGGAAAAAGAGAAACTTGAAAACTTGATGCAAAAATTAGAGGAACGGTCTAAAATTATCGCAGAAAATATTTCTGAAATCGAAATAGAAACTTGATTTACTTTAATTTGTTATCCATTCAAAATTCTGTTTAAAAATATTCATATCCTTAAAGTCATTCCCGCCAATTTAGGGAGATGATGTCTTATGTTAACACCTTTAAATATAGGAATTACTATCGGGTTCGCTATCGTGGGTTTCGTCATCGGTTTTATCATTAGCAAACTTACTGTCAAAAAGTCTGTTTCTTCTGCTAAATCGGATGCACGAAGACTTCTCGATGAAGCCAAGAAGGAAATCGAACTCAAAAAAAGCAAGATGGAACTCGAACTCGAGCGTGAGCGTTCTCGTCAAAGAAGCGAATTCGAGCGTATGACACAGTCCAAACGCGGGGAACTCAATCGTCTTGAAAAAAGACTCGATGAACAACGTGAATCGACCGAGCATCGTGCGGATTTGATTAGACGAAGAGAACACGAGCTCGGCAGTCTCGAACGGAAACTTCAGAACAAAGACAGAATTATCGCCGAGAAACATCAAAATTTAACCGAACTCATTAAGCGTGAGAATGAAAAACTCGAACGAATAGCTGGAATGACTCAGGAAGAAGCGAAAAATATACTTATGGAAAATCTCGAGAGTGAAGCTCGTGCCGATGCCTCTCAGCGAATTAAACAGATACGCGAGGAAGCCGAGATGAACGCCGAAAAAGGTGCGCGAGAAATAATTATTGCCTCGATACAACGATGTGCCGCCGAAACCACAGTGGAATCGACTGTATCGGTTGTTTCACTTCCATCGGATGAAATTAAAGGACGGATAATCGGTCGCGAGGGTAGAAATATCCGTGCATTCGAAACCGCTACTGGAATCGATGTTATCGTGGACGATACTCCCGAAGCCGTTATTTTATCGGGCTATGACCCGATTAGGCGTGAAATTGCAAAACTTGCAATGGAAAAACTCATTATGGATGGAAGAATTCATCCATCGCGAATCGAGGAAGTTGTTAAAAAAGCTGAAAAAGAAATCGAGGGGATTTTTAAGGAAACTGCTGAACAGGCCTGTTTTGAACTTGGAATTCATAATATCAAACCCGAACTTATAAAAATATTTGGTCGATTAAAATATCGAACGAGTTATGGACAGAATGTTTTACAGCATTCCAAAGAAGTAGCATTTTTATCGGGTTATATTGCATCGGAGCTTGGACTTAATCCCAAAATTGCCAAGCGTTGCGGACTTCTTCACGATATCGGCAAAGCTGTCGATAAAGGTCAAGAAGGCACACATACTCAACTCGGCTACGAAGTAGCTAAAAAGTTCGGTGAAAATGAAATAGTTCTAAATGCTATACAGGGACATCACGAGGATGTCGAACCGATTTCACCATATACGATTATCGTGCAGGCGGCGGATGCGATATCCGGTGCAAGACCTGGCGCGAGAAGAGAAACACTCGAAAACTATATTAAACGACTTCAAAAGCTCGAGGAGCTTGCAGATTCTTTCAATGGTGTTCAAAAAACTTATGCGATTCAAGCTGGAAGAGAAATTCGTGTTATAGTCGAGCCGGAAAAAATCTCCGACCGGGATTCGGATGTGCTTGCAGCGGAAATCGCTCGGAAAATCCAGCAGGAAATGGAATATCCTGGACAGATTAAAGTTGTAGTTATTCGAGAAACGAGAGCGATAGATTACGCAAAATAATCGACTTAATCGAGGTTTTTAAAAATCTGTTATTCCAAATATATTATATCGGTTTCTATTTTCGATGAAATCGAAGGGATTTTAGATTTATTAGATGATATTTTTTGAAAGGGGTATATCTTTTGAAGGAAATAAAAATTGTATTCCTCGGCGACATTTATGCTAAATCCGGCAAAAATGCGATTCAGTCGATGATACCATATATCAGGGAACATTATATTCCCGATGTTCTCATTGCGAATGGTGAAAATATTGCAGGTGGATTCGGTATCACCGAAAATTTATTACGGAAATTGTTTCGTTTTGGAATCGATGTAGTAACATTGGGAAATCATACCTGGAACAAGCGAGACGAGTTGGGAAATTGTCTCGATACTTACGAAAATGTTCTGCGTCCTGCAAATTATCCTCCAGGTAATTTGGGGCATGGTTCGACGATTTTCACTACCGAAGATGATGTTAAGGTCGGGATTCTAAATCTTATGGGAAGAATTTATCTTCCACCGACAGATTGTCCATTTCGCACTGGAAAAGAACATATAAAAAGATTGAGATTGGAAACGCCTATTATAATTGTCGATTTCCATGGTGAAGCGACATCGGAAAAAGTTGCGATGGGATATTTTCTCGATGGCACAGTTTCCGCTGTTATCGGGACGCATACTCATATTCAGACTGCGGATGAGAAAATACTTCCCGGCGGAACCGCATATATAACCGATTGCGGTATGACAGGTCCGCACGATTCTGTAATCGGTGTGAAAAAAGATATTATTCTCGAACATTTTGTCAAAGCTGTTCAAGTTCGTTTTGAACCTGCATCTACAGGAGTAAGAATTCAAGGTGTTTTCTTAAAAATCGATGCTCAAACAGGAAGAGCTACACATATCGAAAGAATCGATATACCTGTGAACGAAAGCGATGAATAAATATCTAATGAATCTACAACTATCGGCAGGGATAATATTCGGATTCGCATCGACAGCGATAGAATCTACATAAAAAGCATTCGGGTTCAAATCAAAATTACACAGATTGTATGAAAGGTCTCCCGACCTCGATTAATGATTTGTTAAAATCGGTATCGTGAAATGTTTTTTACTCATCGATTCCTATTATATATGGCAGAGAGCGATATTGTTGTTTATAATCGAGTCCATATCCCACGACAAAATTATCTGGGACCTCGAAACCGATAAATTTGATTGGAATTTGATATTCTCGTCGAGCCATTTTAGAAAGAAATACTGCAACCTCGATTTTTTTCGGCTTTCGTATATTGAAAAGCTGATACAAATAATTCAATGTCAATCCGGTATCTACTATATCCTCTACAAGAAGAACTGTTCGTCCTTTTATCGGTTCGTCCAAATCTTTCAATATTTTCGCCACACCTGTTGTCTTTGTTGCATTTCCATACGATGAAATCGAAATGAAATCGATTTGATGTGGAAAATCGAACCGACGAACTAAATCCGATGCAAAAATAAATGCACCTTTCAAAACCACGACAACAAGTGGATTTTCATCTTTCATTTCATCGGATATATCTTTGGCGAGTTGAGCTACCCGTTGTATAATTTTTTCTTTAGATATTAATATTTTATGATGTGGTAATTCCATTTTGTTCTCCGTTATTTTATACATTAAATATTATTTTTTCTGAATATAATTTCTTAATTGTTCGATTTCCACTTTTGTTAATCGCCTTATTTCTCCCATTCTAAGACTGTTTATACCGATAGTGCCGAATTTTATTCTGTGAAGTCTCAAAACATTATAACCGAGCATTTGAAATATCCTTCTGACCTCACGGTGTTTCCCTTCGAATATTTCCATTATAATCACTTTACTTTTTATATTCAGTTGTCCTACTTTTATACGATGTCTATCGAGCATAGGACCATTTTTCAAAATATCTATAGCATCGCTATCGAGAGTAGAATCGATTACTATACGATACATTCTCGGAACATCGCTGCGCGAAATACTATTTGCGAAATTACCATCGTCGGTGAACAGCAATACGCCAGATGTATTAACATCGAGTCTTCCAATATATGAAAGATATTTATATTTCGATGGAAGCAACTCGAATATTGTTCTATCACCCTTTCGAGAACATATATACCCAGCAGGTTTATTCATCACTATATACTGTTTATCTTTTTCAATCGGCGATATTTTTTCCCCATCGATAGTAACGGTTTGTTCGCCGATTATAACCATATCACCCGGAACAGCTTTTCTGCCATCGATTTCAACTTTCCCCTGCTCGACCAATATATCTGCCTGGCGACGACTTATCATAATATATTGCTGGATATATTTATTTATACGAATTTTCATAATATTATATACGACGAAATTGAACTATATATCTCCAGCTTAAATATAATCGACAAAAATCATATACGATGAAACTTATATAAAATTATTGGTATTCTTTTGTAGCTTCGAGCACCATAGCATGAATCTGATTTTTGAAGAAATTTATATGTTGAACCGCACCCGATGGACAAACCATCGCACAGGCGCCACATCCTTCGCATAGAGCTTCGTTAACCTCGGCTATTCCTTTATCGGAATTCACTTTAATCGCTTCATATGCACAAGCTTCTTCACAGTAACCACAACCCGAGCAAATTTCCTTGTCGACTTTAGCGATGGTCGGTGAACGCTCCAATTCGGGCTTACTAAATATATCTAAAACTTTAGATGCCGCACCCGATGCATGCGCCACAGTATCCGTTATATCCTTAGGATATTGAGAAACTCCCGAAAGGAAAATCCCAGCAGTCATCGACTCGAGTGGACGCAATTTAAGGTGTTGTTCTTTAATCCAGCCGTATTCATCTGTTTGAATTCGCAGTTTGCGAATCAATTTAAGTCCAGCTGAATTCGGTATCATTGCAGGAGCCAGAACTGCCATATCTACATCGACTTTAATCTGTTGCCCTGTCAATGTATTAACTCCCCAAACCTGAACTTTATCGCCGTTCTGCACTATTTTTGCCGGACGACCACGAATAAATCGAATATGTTCATCCTCGAGAGCTCTCTGATAGAATTCCTCATACATTTTCCCGTTTGTTCGTAAATCGATATAGAAATCATACACATCGCCATCCTCGACCGAGTGTTTATATAGCATCGCTTGTTTCACAAGATACATACAGCATAACCGCGAGCAATATGGCACGCCGTGTTCGGGGTCTCGTGAACGAACGCAATGAACGAATGCGATAGATTTTGGAATTTTGCCATCCGATGGACGCTTGGGAATGCCAGCTGTCGGACCATCGGGAGCAAGTAAACGTTCCATATATAATGCATCGACGACATCTGGAATTTTTCCGCCGCCATATTCGGGAACTTTTTCGAGTGGATAAAGTTCATATCCGGTAGCAAGCACCACCGAACCTACCTCGATTTCCTCGAGTTTATCGATTTGTTCAAAATCTATTGCATCGACTGGACAAATTTTTTGGCATAGTCCACATTTCCCAGTTTTAAAATGAATACAATTATCGGCATCGATAACGGGATAATTAGGCACAGCTTGCGCAAAAGGAACATAAACCGCTGTTCGATTTGAAATTCCACATTCAAATTCCGATGGTATTTTATTCGATGGACATTTCTCTATACAAGCACCACAACCTGTGCATTTCTCGGTATCGATATACGATGCCTTATGGCGAACCGTAACTTTGAAATTTCCGATATAACCATCGATTTTTTCGACTTCGGAATATACCATAAGATGAATATTGGGATGATTGCCGACATCGTTCATTTTTGGTGTAGCGATACATTGTGGACAATCCAATGTTGGGAAAGTCTCTGAAAGCTGAAGCATTTTTCCACCGATAGATGGTTCTTTTTCGATAAGATAAACCTCGTATCCGCCATCTGCAATATCGAGTGCGGTCTGTATTCCTGCAATTCCACCGCCGATAATCATAGCTTTACGAGTAACAGGGATTTTTATTTCATCGAGTGCAAAATTGCGTTTTACTTTCGCTATCGTTTCTTTAATAATCGTAAATGCTTTTTTAGTCGCCATTTCGGGTTCATCCCAATGAGGCCATGATGCTTGCTCACGAATATTGGCTACCTCGTGCCTATATGGGTTCAAACCAGCAAGACTTACACAATTGTGGAAAGTTTTTTCGTGTAGTGTAGGTGAACAATGTGCAGTTACGACAGCATCGAACTTTTGTTTTTCGGTTTCCGACTTAACAAGTTCCTGCCCAGGAGCGGAACAAAGATATGGATGATTAGTAACGAAAACGACATCGGGGATTCGAGCAACCTGTTCTTTTAATTTTTCGATATCGACACTTCCAGCGATATTGCGACCGCAATGACATATAAAAACACCTATCCGTGCCATTTTTAATACTCCTTGTTTATTGAAAAATAATTTTATAGAATTGTAAATCTTAATATCATAGTTCAAAAAGTCAAGGACAGATTATAAATTAAATTCACAATTTTAACAAAAATATCTTGCGATTAAATTCTAAATCGAGAATTTTAATAAACAATATTTTCAGGATGGTTTTCGATGGGGAAAAATATACTTATAACAGGTGGCGCAGGTTTTATCGGTTCAAATTTTGTGCGAATGGTTGCAAATGAATCGGATATAGATAAAATAACGATTCTCGATAAACTCACTTATGCGGGCAATCTCGATAATCTTGGAAATATTTTGGAAAATCCCAAAGTTCATTTCATCAAGGGCGATATCGCAAATGAAGCCGATGCACGCAACGCCATGTCCGATGTCGATTGGGTCGTGAATTTCGCTGCGGAATCTCATGTCGACCGCTCACTCGATGATTCATCAGATTTTATGAGGACAAATATCGATGGTGTGCGAGTTATGCTCGAAATAGCGAGAGAACTCGAACCCGAACGATTTCTGCATATATCGACCGATGAAGTATATGGTCCTGTGCTTTCGGGCTCGACCGATGAAAACACTCCATTGCATCCATCGAGCCCATATTCAGCATCTAAAGCTGCTGCAGATATGATTTGCAACGCTTACTTTGTCTCGTTCGATGTGCCTGTAATTATAGCTCGAAGTGCGAATAACTATGGTCCATATCAATATCCCGAAAAAATTATACCGCGATTCGTATCGCTTGCGATGAATGATAAAAATCTTCCAATTTATGGCGATGGTAAATATATTCGAGATTGGCTCTATGTCGAAGATAATTGCAGGGCATTGCTTTTGCTTCTACGCGAGGGTAAAGTCGGAGAAATATATAATATCGGAGCAACCGAACTGCATCGAAATATTGAAATAACCGGGAAGCTATTGCAATTATTAGGGAAATCCGATAATTCGATTACCTATGTTAAAGACCGACTGGGGCATGACCGCAGATATTGTGTCGATTGGAAGAAAATAAAAAATTTGGGCTGGCAGCCATCGGCGAAATTCGATGAGAAATTTGCTCGAACAGTAAATTGGTATAAGGAAAAAATTGTTTGGCTCGAGCAAAAATCGCAGGAAGCAGAAAAATTTTATGGTAAAGAATAATTTAATGATAACGAATTTTAATACATTACAAAAAATTCGGCATTAAATATTTTCAGCGATAATTTTATTCAATTTATCGATTTTATATGGTTTTGCAATCACGGCACAGAAACCGTATTCGCCATAATTTGCCATAATAGTATCGTTAGAGTAACCACTGGATACAATAGCTTTAACATCGGGGTCGATTTCGCGCAATCTCTCGATAGTTTCTTTTCCACCCATACCGCCAGGCACAGTTAAATCGAGAATAACTAAATCGAACGGACTATCTGTCTTTTGGGCATTAGAATATTTTTCAATAGCTTCAGCACCATCTTCGGCAGTGTCGACCTTATACCCGAAACTTTGCAAAAGTTCGGACAATGATTCGAGAATATCTATTTCATCATCCATTAAAAGAATTTTATGCTCACCTTTCTCAATAATTGGAGTTTCTTTTTTCGGAATTTCGATTTTCACTTTTTCAGCAGGTAATAATATAATAAATTTTGTCCCGGTGCCTGTTTCAGATTCGACATAAATATGTCCCATATGTTTTCTAATAATCGAATAAGTAACCGAAAGTCCAAGCCCCGTGCCTTGTTCTTTTGTAGTAAAATAGGGGTCGAATATTTTAGAAATGTATTTCTGAGGAATTCCCTGTCCTGTATCACTGACCGAAATTTTAATATAATTACCTTGTCCTAATGAAAATTCATTTTTTTCATCCATATATACATTTTCAGCAGAAATTTTTATATTTCCTCCCCGAGGCATAGCTTGCTGGGCGTTGATTATCAAGTTTTGAACTACCCGACTCATTTGCTCTTCATCGACTTTAGCGGAATAAAGGTCTGTTGCGAAATCGAATTGGCAGTCGATATTCGAACCGCTGAGGACAAATTCAACAGTTTGGGAAATAATATCGGTAATCGAACAAGGTTTAATAATTGGAGCTCCACCCTCGGCAAATGTAAGCAACTGTTGGGCTAATCCTTTAGCACGATATACGATGTGTTCATTCTCCTTCAAATATTGTAATATATTTTCACCTTTTTCCAATTCTTTAATCGCTAATGTATTTTTCAAAAGTATCGCAGCTAATAAATTGTTGAAATCGTGCCCTATTCCTCCCGCAAGAATACCGAGCGATTTGAGCTTTTGAGCTTTGAATAGTGCCTCTTCGGCTTGTTTTCTTTTTGTTATATCTCTAATCACAGTTTGTATAGCATTGCTATTTTGCCAGGATATCGGCACAGAAGTTATTTCTACATCGACGACTGTGCCATCTATACGAATAAGTTTTTCCTCGATAAGTTCAGCAGGTTCACCAAAATTGAGAACATTATTTATTCGTTTATTTTCGAGTTTGATAAAATCGGGATGTAAAAAATCTGTGAATTTTTTATCTGCAATATCATCTATATTTTTCAAACCGAGAATTTTTAGTGCAGATTTATTCATAAATACTATTTTTTGTATATTATATACAATAATACCATCTGGAGAAACCTCGATAAGTCTTCTATATCTCTCTTCATTTTCTCTTAGTGCTTTGGAAGCTTCTTTTAACTGGGTAATATTTCTCCATACAGAAAGTATTCCTATAGTCATGCCAGATATATCTAATATAGGGGTTTTCGCGATATGAAACCATTTCTTGCCCGATTTTGTCGAAATTTGCTCCTCGTATATTTGCAATTCATTTGTAATTAAAACCTTTGCATCTAACCGTTGATATATCTCTGCTCTTTTTTGAGGAAATATCTCGAAATCGTTTTTACTTATAATCTTTTTCTCATCTATATTGAAATATTTACAAAAAGCGGAATTGACAGCTCTATAGGTAAAATCTCTGCCTTTTATCGATATAAGATTGACATTCGATTCGAGAATTGTGCTAAATAATTTTTTCTGTTCTTTAAGTTCCTCCGCCTTTTTTTGCCTATCCATTTTTATAGTGACCTGTTTTAATTCCCTTTCTATAGCAGGCACCAATCTCGATAAATTATCTTTTTTAATGAAATCGTCGGCGCCAGAATGCATTAAACCTATAGCTCTTTCCTCTGCAAGAACACCTGTTAAAACTATAAATGGTATATCTATATTTAATTTCTCGACAATTTCTAATACATCGAAAGCATTAAAACCTGGAAGATTGAAATCGCTTAGTATAATATCCCATTTTTTCCGTTTTAATGCTTCAATTATATCCTCTTTATTATTCAATATTTCACAAATAGGCTCATAATCGGCTTCCTTTATTTGTTCGACAATAAGTCTCGCATCGCCAGGGTTATCCTCTACAATCAGGATATGTATTATTTTTGACAATTTAACCTCCTATCGATAAGTAATATCATCACTAATATATTATTTAATGTATATAATTTTCCTCAAATAATTTCGGTTATTATATTTTATTTTAGCAATATATATTCCATTTTCAATATAATCTTCAGGGCGCCAAATAGAAATATATTTGTCCTTTTCATTATTATATAC
>JAGGZE010000057.1 GCA_021162205.1 bacterium | reverse complement strand
CTTGTCGACAAAGTCTGAATTCCTTGTTGTACCCGCTCGAGCAAAATTTCTGTGCGACAATGAATTGCTGATTCCATCGGCAAGAAAAGTCGCCACTAAAAAGAACCGAAGGGTTCAAAGAACCGAAGGTTCCCTCATCTGTCCCGACCAGTCGGGGCACCTTCTCCCAACAAGTGGGAGAAGGAACAGATGCCGAACATTTCCTTCAAGTCCTTCTCCTATTCACTGGGAGAAGGATTTAGGATGAGGGAAATTCACCCCTTCGGGCAGGCATTCGCCTGTTTTTATTGTGCAACTTTTTTCTGAATCCCGATGAAATCGGGACCTTGTCGACAAAGTCTGAATTCCTTGTTGTACCCGCTCGAGCAAAATTTCTGTGCGACAATGAATTGCTGATTCCATCGGCAAGAAAAGTCGCCGTTAAAAAGAACCGAAGGGTTCTTTCTTTTGGAAAAATTTGGTTGCTATTAATCAGAAATATATGCGGAACGAGGAAAAATATATATCGGGATAATTGCCATATTCCGAGCCGAGTTTCAACAATGAACTGCTATCGCTCGATGGATTTATTTCTCCTTTTTTGCCTATTCCCAAATATGCTCCAAGCGAGATATAAATATCCTGTGCGATGTTATATTCGATTATCGGAGTAGCAGAAACCGATGGGTCGCAAAGATTTGCCAATTCCTGAAAACTGAAAGTTATAAGTGGAGTGATTTGATACATAAATCCAGAAGCGATATAATGTTGTCCCATAAGATAAGTCGCACCATCGAGATAGACAGTTTTCTCAAAATTATTTAAGTAATCGGCGGCATCGGTTTCGCCGGCTCCATTATAATGATATTCGCAGAAAGCGTAAATTCTGCCGCTGAAATTGTAATCCACTCCAATAGATGCTTTATATTCTTTGTTTTGCGATGGTTGCTCGGGATAAATTTTGTGCGGGATAATAAATGCGTTCTCGACCCAAAAACCGGCACCACCGAGTGAGCGTGTCAAATCGAATCCCAACAGATAATCCTCACGAAATCGAAGTCCTAAAAGTGAAAAATCGGTTTTCGCAAGATAAAATTTCCCCCGCAAAAACATAGCACTGTTTTCATCCTTGAAATTCTTGCCTGGAACATATCCCACATCGATTTCCGACATCACACCGAGTGGAATATTCAATCGGATGGCATCGACACCGTATCTTTCCTCTTTGTCGAGTTCGCCGAAAGTGAATGGAGCGATTACATCGGTGGGGCAGTTCACTCGAGCAGAACCGAATGCAATGGGCTGTCTGCCGATATATAAATCGGCAAAATCCGCACTCATTCTAATGTATAATCGATCTAAATTTTGAACGATTGAAAAATTTCCGCAGGTATCGCTGCTCGATGGATATAGCGATTTTTCAATATCGCCGATTCGATAATCACTCGGGTCGAAATTATAGGAATTACTTATAAAATCGATTCGATTATTGGAGGAAATTTGCGGTGAAAGAGTGTATGCGAAATTGAACGATAAAGATTTCCACGGTGAAAATGACGATTCGAGTCGAAATGTATTATTCATAGAACCTGTCGGCGAATTTTCGAGAATGCCTTCATATTCGGGATAATTTTGAACGAGAAGAAAATTCTTGTAATATCCGCCGATATCACTATCGAAAGCGAATAAGAATTGTATCGTCAACAATATCGAGCAAATAGTAGTTCTCAATTGTGTTTCTCCATAAATTAAAATTTATCATTATATTTTCAATTTTCTAATTATGAATTTAATTTATTCCACCTCGTTCGATGCAATTGCATCGCAGGTCGACAGAATGTGTATGATATATCGTTTATGACAATGGCACTCGTGCACTGTTTGTCGTGAATGGCGTTAATCCTGCCTATCTTTGAATCCGTTTAATGCGGGTTCACAGTTTTTCATAGTCGGTGGGTTTCTAAATCCCGACCTGTCGGAAGAAAAACCTGTCACCGATTTCATCGGTATTCAGAAACCCGATTTATCAGGATTGCACAAAGAAAACAGACGAACCCCTGCACTTTAAAGGTATTAAAAGTGAGAGTAATTCGTTTTGGTTTGATACTTATAATCGAAATCGATATAGTATCTGCCAAATCCATCCGTGCCGAAACTGAGGACTTTCACTTTTGCATAGTGATTCTGCGATGTCTTGATAGCGCATACTCTAACCGATGATACATCGATACTATTTCCCCATTCTGTTGCATCGGCATCGGGGAAATCGTCTATTCCGCCGACACCGAGCATTTTGAACTGCGATGCTCCTGTCCATACTCCACCTGCGAGGTCGGGACTTTTGAGAATTAGACCTGATTCGCTTGTGTTGGATGTATCGAGATACATATCGGGCTCTGGCTCGGTTTCGCTGGATGATAGTGCAACACCATCGCTGAAATTGAATGCGCAAATCGTATCGGATTCATAATAGTAAATTCTTGCAGAACCGAGAACCACAGGCGATGTCTCGACAACTCGAAGTCCCGAAAGCGTATCGCCGCTATCGACTGTGCGAACAGCTTTTATTGCAAAGTAATATATCGAGCCATCATCGAGCGAATCGCCCAAATAGTCGGTCATAAAATATTCCGTGTCGGTTATAGTCGAGTCGAACACGAGATAGCTGTCGAGTTCCGATGATGAAAGTGAAGCCAAATCGATATTTCTCGAGGCATAGAGATAATATCCCTTGAAACCGCTTTCGCCAAGTTCGGGAGAGTTTGCCCAGATAACTTTTATCGAATCGTCGTAAGGTATCGGAGTTATAACTGGAGCTGTTATCGATGGCGGTTCGGGTGGAGTTTCATCTTTTGAACATCCATAGAAAAGTAAAATCGAAATCGCCGCAAATAAGATTGCATAGAAAATTTTCGTTCTCATCGTTCCCCCTTGTAATTTTGTTTCAGCTAATTTCGACTTAAATTTTTTGTTTGTCAATGTTTTTTTTCTCGATTCGAGCTTGCTTTTTTTCTATGAAGTGCTATCTAATATAAAATAATATTTCAAAATATTTATTGTAATAGTGGAGGTCAAATGGACAGGTCAGGATTTAGATACCTTATAGTTTTCGGTTTGATTGCACTCGCGGGGATTATATCCCAAAATTTGTATGGATATATTATCGCTGGAATTTCGGGTTTATTTTTATTATTCACCGCGTTTTTCTTCCGCGACCCAGAACGGAAAATCCCCGATGGCAACGATATTATCGTTTCTCCCGCAGATGGTGTGATTGTCGATATATCCGATGTTCGCGATGACGATATCGGCGATTGTAAAAATGTCGCTATTTTTATGAGTCTTGCAAATGTCCATATCAACCGTGCGCCGCTCGATGGCGATGTTATCGAGGTTAAGCATTTCGATGGCAAGTTCAAGAAAGCATTTCTATCGGAGGCATCGCTTGAAAATGAGCGAGTGGAAATGCTTATCGAAACAGAATTCGGTAAAATTCGAGTTAAGCAAATAGCGGGTATAATCGCTCGCAGAATTATCTGTCGAGCGAAAGTCGGCGATAGTCTGCACAAGGGTCAAAAATATGGCATAATTCATTTCGGTTCGCGAGTGGAACTGATTTTATCGCAATCGGCAAATATTTTCGTTTCGAATGGGCAGAAAGTTGTCGCAGGAGAAACGATTGTCGCAAAAATTAAATGAAAGCTACGATAACAGGGGTTGCAGTCCCTTGTTGAAAACCACAAGGAGGTGTGGAAATGAAAAAAATTGGTGCAATCGCTGTCATTATCGTTTTATCGGCGATAGTTTTCGCAGCGGGTTCGAACGGTGTCTATTTCCTATTCGGCACGACGATGCCGCAACTCGACAAACTCAATACTCGGCTCGGCAACTATAATTATACCGAGATTTCAAACCGATTGGTTTCATACGGAGCAGGTTTTCACGGCACGATAAAAGACCATTTATTATTCGGGTTCGAATGGTCCACTATGTCGGGGAAAGAGATAAAATCCACCGATGGCACGATAAAAGAAAACCTTTCTGCAAGCGAATGGTTTATCGATATCGGATATGTCATTGTGTCGGTGGCACATTTCAATGTTTATCCGTTTCTCGGTGTCGGCGCTGGCACTATGACATTGACACTATCGGAAATAAATAATCTTTCGTTCGATGAAATACTCGATGGACCTACAGGGATAACTCGCCTTTCAACAGGCGGTTTCTTGCTGAATCCATCGCTTGGAATGGATTATTCGTTGGGAAATTTTTTAATCGGAGTTCGCGGCGGATATACATTCGACCCGTTTGTCGGAACCTGGAAAATCGAGGATTCAAAGGTCTCCAATGGCCCCGAAACAAGTTTGATAGGTCCATATGTCAATATTATGCTCGGTTTTGGAAACTAAATCGATGAACGATTAAGAGCCATTCGGCTCTTTCTGGGGAAACTTCTTTTGAAAAAGAAGTTTCCCCAGACCCCTTCAAGAAAACTTTAGTATTTCTAACGATTGGAAATCGTTAGAAAATATTCAAACTTTTCTGAAGAACCTGCGGTTCTTTTTGAGCCCTTCGGCTCTTTTTAGTGGCGAATTTTCTTGCCGATGGAATCAGCAATTCATTGTCGCCCCGGCATTTCGATATGGTTATTTGATTGCGCTAGTGCAACAAGGAATTCAGACTTTGTCTGAAGGTCCCGACTTCATCGGGATTCAGAAAAAAGTTGCGCAAAGAAAACACCCGAAGGGGTGCGAAGGGGTGTTAGAATATCGGCGAGCGATTGCTGAGTTGCAATTTGCGGAATCCAACCTGTCGATTTCGACAATTTATCATAACTGCCATATATTTTCGGGACATCGACCGGGCGAAGTTTTTCGGGGTCGATTTCGATTTTCACATCGATTCCCGAGAGTTCGATAAATTTATCGAGAATCGCCTGGATTTTTATTGCTTTTCCCGAACAGATATTGAAAATTCCGCTATCGATTTTTTCCAATAATAGACGATATGCACGCACAACATCGCGGACATCGGTAAAATCTCTTGCGGCGGAAAGGTTTCCCACACGGACAATCGGTTCTTGCTTCCGCTGTGCTATTCGAGCGATTTGTCGAGCGAATGCCGATGTAACAAAATTCGCCGATTGCCCGGGACCGATATGATTGAATGGTCTCGCAATAATTATAGGCATTTTCCAGATTCTAATGTATTGTTGAGCTGCGAAATCGAGAACGGCTTTTGTCGATGCGTAAATATTCTGTGGACTAAGGCAGGAATTCTCTGTGAAAGGTAAGTCTTGTATGGATTTCGGTGCACCATAAATTTCGCCAGATGAAACTATTAAAAGTTTTGTATCGGCTTTTCGCTGACGGGACCATTCTAAAAGATTCAGTGTTCCCATCAAATTTATTCGCCAGGTGTTTATCGGTTCGCTGTTTGCCTGCGGAATAAATGTTATCCCCGCGAGATGAACGACAGCATCGGGTTGGAAATCATCCAAACTGTGCCAGAAATTTTCCCTATCGACAATATCGCCAGCGTAAAGTTTCAAATCGAATGGTTTTAGATGGTCTATCGAAGCGGAATGGAAATACAATCCGCCGATTTCATAGCCATTTCTTTGCAATTCATCGACAAGATACTGTCCGACAAATCCCTCGATACCTGTTATAAAAATCTTTTTCATAATTATATTCTCGGTTCAAAAATTGGTGTATGGTTATTTGGTCAATTTTTCGTATCGCTTAATATCGCCATCGACCATCATTTGCACGAGTTTATCGAATGAAACTTCAGGTTGCCAACCGAGTTTCTCATAAGCTTTTGCCGGATTCGCAAGAAGATGATTAACCTCTGCTGGGCGGAAGAATTTTTTCGATACTTTTACAAGTGTCTTTCCGCTTTTTTTATCGATACCGCGCTCATTCAAATCCTCACCATTCCATCGAATCTCGAAACCTGCATTTTTAAATGCCAAATCGACAAATTCACGAACCGAATGAGCTTCACCGGTGCCGATAACATAATCATCCGCCTTGTCCTGTTGAAGCATCAGCCACATCATACGGACATAGTCGCCAGCATAACCCCAGTCTCGTTTTGCATCGAGATTGCCGAGTTCGAGTGTATCCATAATTCCAAATTTTATTCTCGCTGCCGCATCGGTGATTTTCCGTGTGACAAATTCCTTGCCTCGTCGAGGCGATTCGTGATTGAATAAAATTCCCGAAACCGCAAAAATATCATAACTTTCGCGATAATTCACTGTGATAAAATGACCATAAGCTTTTGCGACACCATAAGGGCTTCGTGGGTAGAACGGTGTTTTTTCACTCTGTGGCATCTCGACAACTTTGCCGAACATTTCCGATGACGATGCTTGATAGAATTTCGCATCGGGTTTTTCATAGCGGATAGACTCAAGCATTCTCGTTACGCCGATACCTGTTGCCTCACCCGTGAAAACGGGCTGATTCCACGATGTCGGCACGAACGACTGTGCAGCGAGATTATAAATCTCGTCGGGTTGAATATCTCTAATCAATTTCATTAACGACATTTGGTCGAGCAAATCGCCCGGCACAAGTTTTACCGAATCACGAATATGCTCGATTCGCTCGAAATTTTCGGTCGAATTCCTGCGAACCATTCCATATACATCGTAACCTTTCTCGAGTAGCAAGTCTGCGATATAAGAACCATCCTGCCCTGTGATTCCTGTTATTAATGACTTTTTCAATTTGACCTCCACCGACTAAACAAGTTAAAATTAACAATTAACAATGCAAATAAACCCAACACCGCTCCCATTATAGCTCTGCGTTGTTGCAAAGAATTCCGACATAGTCGGAAGTTCCCGATTTCATCGGGATTCAGAAATATGCAACGCACTAAAGATACCCCAAAAGTATTATAACTGTCCGATTATTTTCTCGATTATTTTCGCCGATTCCTCGGGTAGTTTATCGAAACCTTTGGTTGCCTCCTCACGATTTCTCACAAAATCGAGTCTATCACTCATTCTTTCTTTGAAAAACTCACGATATTTTTCATCATCCATATCCGGTATGAAACCATCGATTGGTATATATGAAAATTCAGGGATTTTTGGGAACGGTTCAAAATTAGCTTCGTTTTCGACAATTTTTTCGAGCAAACCCAATGTAATTTCTTTGGTAACTTTTTTATCCATAAAATAGCCAGTATTTAGAATGTAGCAATGAATTCCTGACTCGAACATTTTTTTGAATTTTGCGTAATCGTTTTCGAGCGGATATGTCCTGAATGGGTTCGCATAAGGTTCGACAATGAGTTTATCGAGACTGATTCCAACAACACGCTCGGCGCTGGTTCGTTTTGTCGCCAATGTCGTGCCCATCGTGCTGGCAAGAACGGGGTCCTCGATTTTGGTTATCGGAGGTAATGCCGGGTCTTTCATCAACCAGAACACGGCACTAATCGGGTCGGGCATTTTATCGATTCTATGCGGAGACCATAGACGAGATTTTATCGCTCTACCATTGCCATTGCGGAAATCCTCGGTTACGAGATACATCTTACCATCCTCGCCGCGGGTGATACCGATATTTTGCGCAGTCAAAATAAATTTATTATCGGGATGACCGATTCGATAATCTGCTGTTTTATCGAAATATGTCGGTTCGAGTGCAATCGATGTCCAGTCGTCGAGACTTATTATGAAAGCATCGTCGTGAGTAATCGTAATTTTATATCTACCATCGTGTTTGTTGTGAGTCAGTGTAGATTTTCCCGAGCCCGAAAGTCCAAAAAATGCGAATACCTTTTTCGATGCATCGTATCGTTTAATTCCGCCGTGACAGGCAACATAGTTATGTCGATTAGCCGTTCCCCACGCGAGAGTCAATGTGCCTTTTTTGAACTCGCCGAAATACCTCATACCGAGAAGAAATGCCACATTGTGAGTCGGGTCGAAAAATGTAAGCCCGAGCGGAAAATCTGGATGTTTCCATTCAGGGTCGGAATAAACGAATATCTCGAAATCCTCGATTGGTTTGGATTCGGCATACATTTGCTTGTATTTCGTATCGATAGATTGGAAATTTAGCAACCAATCCAGCACAAGATTCTCGAATTTCTCGGGGATAAGGATGTGAGCTTTAACCATAAAATCTGGGTGAAGTCCCACAACCGATTCGGCGTGATACATTTTTCTGAAACGGCTTCGATAGACAGCTTCACGCAAAATCTCACCGTATTTTTTCTCATCGACATCGGGAGTGAATGCGATTTTTCGAGCCTGCGCACATCTTCCGATAACTCCTCCATCGTTGAATACCAAAATCTTTGCCTCGCTTGGAAGACCATGGTATTCGGGTTCATAAACAGGAATTTCGGTTACGATTGTCCCCTGCGAATTTTTTGCGAGGAAATATGCCTCCGCTACCGATTCGACTTTTTGCACATTGTTTTGGTGAAATGCCGACTCGACAATTGTGCGAAACGAAGTTATGTTCGCCTTTTTATGGAGTGATGGATAGACCATTATATACCCCCTAATTTTTGGTTCTGTTGAAAAATCATTTAGTTTATTAAATAAGTCAATGTATTTTTTAATGATGAACAGAATTATAATTCACATAGATATGGATGCCTTTTTTACATCTATCGAACAATTAGACAATCCTGAATTGCGCGGGAAACCTGTCGTTGTCGGTGGAAATCCTTTCGTAAGCCGAACTGTTGTATCGTCGGCATCCTATGAGGCACGAAAATACGGAATTCATTCTGCGATGCCGATGCGGCAAGCATTTAGATTATGTCCCAGTGCGATATTCATTCGACCGAGATTCAAACGATATGAACATATCACTCGGCAGATATTCTCCATTCTGACGAATTATTCCCCACTTGTCGAGTTAGCATCCATCGATGAAGCTTATATCGACCTGACTGGAACAGAAAAATTGTTCGGCGAACCTATCGATACTGCAATGGGAATGAAACAGCGCATATACGATGAAATTGGACTTGTCGCATCGGTTGGACTCGCTCCGAACAAATTTCTTGCGAAAATGGCGAGCGAAAGCGAAAAACCCGATGGTTTTGTTGTGATAAAACAGGAAAATATCCGTGAATTTTTAGACCCGCTACCAATCGAGGCACTGTGGGGAATAGGTCCGAAATCCGCCGAACATCTTCGACATATCGGTATCCATAAGGTCGAAAGTTTGTTGCCATTCGATTTCGATACGCTGAAAGCGATGTTCGGCAAAGCCGGCGAAATGCTCTACAATCTCGTTCGTGGAATAGACGATACACCTGTCGAACCATACTCTCGACGGAAATCTATTTCAATAGAGCGGACATTTTCGCAAGATTTAAACCGATGGGAAACGATAAGAAAAACGATATTAGCACTTTCCGATAAACTCGCCGAACGAATGGCTCGCGAGAAAATTATAGGACGAACCATCACAGTTCGTGTGCGCTATCCCGATTTTACAACAATCACTCGCTCGAAAACCTCGACGATTCCCGCAGGTTTACCGAGAAAAATTTATTCCGAAGCATCCAAACTCATTCATCCCGAGGTCGTGGGCAAAAAAATCAGATTGCTCGGTATCGGTCTATCGAATTTATCGCCGGCAAATAGAAAAATGGCTTCGCTATTCGATAATGAATACGCGCGCGATGAAAAACTTTTAGATGCAATTTTAGAAATAAAGAATAAATTCGGCAGCGATAAAATATTTCGTGCATCGAATAAAAAATAAAGTTTTTTAGAAGGGGAGTAGGTGAACTTCTTTTCTAAAAGAGGTTTTTCCCTGATAATTTCTTATAAAATTTCGTCTATTTCGGCGACTCGGCGTTTGTGCCGTTCACCATTAGGTTTGTCGCCATCGAATCCTGTCGAGATAAATTTCTCCACAATTTTGAGTGCCTTATCGTTCTCGATGAATCTCGAACCGAGACAAATTACATTGGCATTATTATGTTTGCGAGCGAGTTCGGCATATTCGACCGACATACACAATCCCGCGCGGATACCTGCAATTTTGTTAGCGGTAATAGACATTCCAAGACCTGTTCCGCATATAAGCACGCCGAAATCAGCATTATTCGATAACACGGTTCCCGCAACTTTTTTCGCATATATAGGATAATCGGCTGGAGTCGGATAATAAGTGCCCAAATCGATAACCTCGAAACCCTTAAATTTAAAACTGTCCCGCAAAAATTCTTTCAATGCAAAACCTGCATGGTCGGAACCAAATGCTATTTTCATCGCTATCCCCCTATCCTCGAGTCGAACATAGATTTAATATTAAAAAATTCGATATTAAATTTTTGGTAATATACAATCGGACAAAAAATTTTCATCGAGTTCGATAAAAATATCTGTGCTTTGTTTGAGTATCGTAGAGGTTTCTTGTGGGAAAAATGCGCATTCGACCTGTTTTCCCGCCTCTTTGACAGCATCGACAGCGGGGACAAAATCGCCATCGCCACTGATTAAAATCGCTACATCGTAATAATTCATCACAGCATAGCGAACCATATCTATCGCAAGTCTGACATCGATACTTTTCTCTACAAGATTTTCACCCTGTCTGACCAATTTGCCGAATCTCACCTGAAAATACGGAATATCATTAAGATAAGTCAAAAAACGATGCTGCGAATGATATTGCCCCTCAGCCTCATCACGATTGATAACAGGTGTATAATAATAAGTTCTGACAAGATACCGTTCATCCACAATTTTTTGGATAAATTTTTCATAATCGATATTTACATTCCCAAGCACATCGTGCATCCCGTGATAAAGATTACTACCATCGATAAATATCATTATTTTGTTCATAAAAAAACCCCTCCAATTTTTGACTTGACAAAAAAGCAATAGAAAATATGTTTATTCAGCTTTGAAAAGCAAGATATTTTCTATATTTAATGATTTAAGTTAATTATTGAAATATTGTTTTTGAATAGATATGCCGGGGTGGCGGAATTGGCAGACGCGCTAGCTTGAGGGGCTAGTAGGCTAACGCCTGTGCGGGTTCAAATCCCGCTCCCGGCACACCCCTTCGGGTGTTTTCTTCGCATTGCTTTCCTTGTCGATAGAATCGACAATTCCCTGCAATGCCTGCTCAATCAAAATAACATTTGAAATTTCTGAGCGACAATGAATTGCTGATTCCATCAGTAAGAAAAGTCGCTATTAAAAACAGGCGAATGCCTGAGCGACAATGAATTCCGAGTTTATCGGTAGACCCAGATTTCATCAGGATTAAGAAAAAAGTTGCCCTCAAAAAGAACCGAAGGTTCAAAAAATTCCTATAAATGGTAACCGACTTTAAAGTCCGATTTCATCGGAGATAGATTTCATAGCATCGAGAACGATTTGTATAAACTCTTCGAGTGGGAGATTAAGTTTATTTTCGCAAAGTTCGATTTGTTCACGATTTGCACCCGCCGCAAATCTTTTCTCCTTGAATCTGCGAAGGACAAATTTTGTATCGAGATTCGCAATTTTTTTGGATGGGTGCATAAGAGTTGCAGCGACAATCAGTCCCGTAAGCGGGTCGGCGATATGCAATGCCCATTCCATCGAATTTTGCGGTGGAAAATCTTTATGAGCGGGATGTGCGCGCACCGCAGATGCTATATCTTCATCGATACCGAGTTTTTTCAATTCATTGTAAGATAAAATGCCATGTTGTGCAAAATCATCCTTAGTTTCATCGTAATCGATATCGTGAAGAATACCGGCGAGTTCCCATTTAACAGGGTTACCGTCGAAATGCGGAGCGAGAAATTTCATAGACACTCCGACGGCGAGCATATGCTTGACGAGATTTTTATTACCAACACGACTTTTAACTAATTCGACAGCTTCATCTCTTGTCATTTGCTCACCTCGATTTATGAAAGGATTTTGCGCTGTGAAAATACTCCGAGAGTGAGCATTATCGCTACGACAAGATTTACGATATTAGGAAACCAAAACGGGAATTCCCAAAAACCGGCGGATGCACCAACTTCGGCTAATTTGCCGAATGAAAATGTTAAAATTCCAACTGTGATGAAACCCCAGGATGTTGCAAGTTGTCCACCTTTCATCATTTTATATAGTTCCCATCCGAAAAAAGTGGTCAAAAGTAACAATAATAAAGATAATGTATCCACAATTATGATAAACGGTGAAACCACTTCATTCGATGATGCAGCAGTGCCTTGAGCAAGGACCAAACCCGCTGTTGTTAAAATAATACCAAATGCAATTTTCAATCTCATACTTCCTCCTTTATTGCGTTTTAATTTATTCGAGAATTCTAATAAAATCACCGTAAAGACCGAATTTATTCAAGAGTTCCTCATTTTCGTCTATAAGCGGTTGAATGGATTCGATAATTTGTTTCGATAGTAATTTCTTTTGCTTTACACCGATAGTTCCAGTTATCGAATTGAGAAGTTCCCGAAGGAAATTTGAAAGTCCTGTTGAAACCTCGTGCATTCGTGTTTCTTTCGGAATCTGAGAACACATCTCGATAAAATTGGAAAAATCATAACTTGCATCGTCACGAACAGTAAGAAATTCTAAAACTTTATATTTCGGCTTGAATTTTTTATAAGTATTCGCGATTACTTTCTGACCTGTTTTACCCATCTTTTTCTTTATCGCATCTAAAACTAAATCGAAAGTAAGATTGTAAATTGCAGTAGAAAGTTCGAGTGCCGATTTTTGTTCCTCTGCGGGTTTTTGAGTATTTTCTTTTATCCCTATTTGTCTCACAACACCCGCTGAAATTAAATTGTAAAGCGATTTCGCAAAAGTAAGTTGGTCCAAAGAACTTCTATCACGCATTTCAACTATACATCTTTCGCCATCGACAAGCGAAAGCACCAAAGTTTCAACGGGGGAAAGTTTGATTTCTTTCATTTGAGCAAGCACATCGGATGCAACCTGCAATATAGCGGCATCGGGTGGAATTGCATTGCGAATCCTTGTCCATTCATCGATTCGGCGTGTGCCTTCCATCAGTATATTCATCGTATTCAAAGTGCTTACGATAATATCGGTATCGGGCAATTGTCCTTCCTCGAAAACAAAATCGCCATCCTCCCAGGAAAAAAGCGAAAATACGATATTTTCAACAAATCGACGCGACAATTCTGCAATTTTTTCCTTACCTACAAGATTCAGATAAACCAATGTAGATGGCAAATCCTTACCTGTGAGTTCCTGAACTTTGCGAGCTTTCTGCAACTCATCGAGTGTTATTAAACCGGTAGAAAGTAAAAGATTGTCGAAATTATCCTCGAGCAAATTAGACTCGGCGAATATTATTGCACCATTTTTCAGATATACTTTTTTTTCTGTCTTGTTTTGAGTTAATTTAAGTG
>JAGGZE010000122.1 GCA_021162205.1 bacterium | reverse complement strand
GTGCAACAGGGAATCCCGACTTGTCGGGAGGAAAGTTGCACAATAAAAACACCCGAAGGGGTGTGATAATATCAACGAAAAATTCTTAACACAAGCCATGTCATCGGATAGACCCACAAAAGTGAATCGGTTCTATCCCAGATACCGCCGTGCCCGGGCATAATCGAACTCATATCCTTGACATCCAATTGTCTTTTAATTTTGGACTCGAATAAATCGCCGAGTTGTCCGACAATTCCTGTGATAAATACAAATAACCATATACAAAGATGATTTTGATTCGGGAAAAGTAAAATTGTTCCATAGGCAACTCCGACTCCCGATAATAATCCCCAGAAAAAACCCTCGATAGTTTTGTTCGGCGATAATTTTTCGGCAAGACGATGTTTCCCTGTCAGTGTGCCGCCCCAGTATGCGAATGTATCGACTATCCAGACCATAATTACGGGTAGTAATCCCCAAAATATCCCGAAATTACGCACGAGTATAAACGATGATGGCATAATTCCGCAGTAGAAAAAAAGAAATAAAATCAGTGAATTTTTTTCGATTGTCCCATCGATTTTATTTACACCGAGTTCGATAAGAAATAGTATCAACACCGATGCGATAAAAAGTTCGACCATCATCGGATAGTGAATCGTAGCAGCAAAAATCCATAACACCGATAGGAAAAGGATTGTCCAGAATTCGGGATTTGAAATATTTTGGTGCGCAACTTTGCGAAATTCTGTGAGTAATCCATAGGAACAAGCGATAACCAAAACGAATAAAAACCATCCGCCGAAATATAGTCCCGCTAAAACGATAGGACCGAATACAAGTGCTGAAATAATCCTTTTTGGTAATTCACGCATATATTTATTAAATATAATAAAATGTTATTGTCAAGAATTTAATACAATCGCCAATCGGTAAAAGCTATTCGGTATCTGTAAGAGAGAACTCCCGACCTCGACATCGGTGGTTAATCATCGACAATAGGCATAGGCAAAAGAATTTCCCGACCTCGAAAAATCGAATAATCTAATTTATAAAATTGCTATCGTGAGATATTCCACACTATATCCAGCCCTTAACAGGAAGCAGTCGGTCGGGTCGACACAACTCGGCGGTGATTATCGAATCCACTTTGTCGATACACACATTCAAATCATCGTTTATCACAAGATAGTCGTATTGCGGGATTCTTTTAATTTCGTTCTCGGCATTTTTTAATCTTTGAGTAATAACCTCGATAGAATCGGTTTTACGAGCGAGTAATCTTTGTTTAAGTTCCTCACGGCTCGGCGGTAGAAGAAACACAAGAATAGATTCTGATGGATATACTTTCTGCATCGAATTAGCTCCCTGAACATCCAAATCGAAAATTAACACATCGCCATCTTCGAGAGCTTTATCGACAAATTTTTTAATCGTTCCATACCGATGTCCATGAACGAATGCCCATTCGACAAAATCACCCGCCTTTATCTTTGCATCGAACTGTTCATCGGTAAGGAAAAAGTAATCGTAGCCATTTTTTTCGTTTCCTCTCGCTGGACGAGTAGTTGCTGAAATCGAATATTTATATTGCGGATGTCGACTTAAAATCGCTTGAAAGACAGTGGTTTTCCCACCGCCAGATGGTGAAGAAATGACTACTAATAGTCCTTTTCCCTTTTGAATAGGCATAAGAATTGTAAATAAATATTTTATGAATGCTCGAAAATTAAGAACTTATCGAATTTGCCCATCGAGCGATTTGAGCTTTATGCCGCGCCGCTTTATTAGTGTGTATGACACCTTTTTTGTATGCCTTGTCGATTGTGGAATACATTTTCGACACAGCAAATGTCAATCTTTCATCGTCATTTTCACTTTTAAATTTCCACGCAAGTGTTTCCAAAACACCCGAAACAGATTTATTGTTTCGTATCGCACGCAACACAGCTCGCATCGAACCGCGAACTATTCTATTTCTTTCGCGACGACGGGCATTTTGCCTCATTCGCTTAAATACTGACCTATGAGTCTTATACGGCATATTTTCACCTCACTAATTTATTTTCATTCGATATTTTTTGCACTTTGAACTCTAATTTTGCCCATATACAAAAGCAACCATAACAAGTCGACACTACATATTTTCATAATATTGTTCCATATTCAAATAATGTCAAGTCAAAACCGAGTTTGGCATTGCAAATATTTTTAATCGAGATATAATCGTTTTTGTTCGACCACACAAAAAAGTATTCTAAATGAATATCATCTGCATAAAGCAGCCAATAAAAAAAACTTTTAATTTGACATTTTATTATTTATATTTATATTTGAAACTATATATTTTGAATCGAGGTAAAAATGTTTGGTGAACAGGTTGGATATTTTAGTGCGTTTATCGGCGGATTACTTTCTTTTCTATCACCCTGCGTATTGCCGCTTATACCGTCTTATCTCGCATTTATTTCCGGGGTTTCGATTTTCGATGCCGAACAAGGGAAAATAAGAAAATTTTATGTATTCATTTCATCTGTTTTCTTTGTATTGGGATTTTCGGTAGTATTTATCGCTCTGGGAGCAACTGCAACGAGTATGGGTAATTTTTTATTCCATAACAGTCAATTGCTTGCGCGCATCGGCGGTGCAATAATAATAATACTCGGTCTTATCACTGCAAAAATTATCGACTTGCCATTTTTTAGATATGAGAAACGATTTCATATGTCGAAAAATGCTTTAGGACTTTTCGGTTCATTCATTGTAGGTATAGTATTTGCATTTGGATGGTCGCCCTGCATAGGACCGATTCTTGCAACAATTCTCGCAATCGCATCTCAGCAAGGTAGCGCTTCACAGGGAATGAAACTTTTAGCCATGTATTCCGCTGGATTGGCAATTCCATTCCTTATCGTGTCGCTCGCTGTCCAACCATTTCTTAAATTGATGACAAAACTGAGAAGGTATATGGATGTAATTGAATTAGTCACGGGAAAACTTCTTATAGTTATGGGAATGATGTTGTTTTTGGGAACTTTTGGAGTAATTTCGGAAACTATGGGCGAGGTAACTTTGCTTTCTGCAAGTATTCTAATCACATTTACAACGGTGGCGGTAACTCAAGTTTGGATACTTGTTGTCTTTGCGGATTGGCTTCGCGAAAAAGACATAGCCGAAATTCCCTGGTCTGCGAGATTGCTTTTTATAATCGATTTACTCAGCATAGCACTTCTTCAAGTAATAAATACTTTTAAGCAGTTTGCAAATCCTGAATAGATACAAAAATAAAAATCGAAAATCCGAATATCGAATAAATTATTTACGGAGAGGTTTGTTATATGAAAACAATTCATACAGATAATGCTCCGAAAGCTGTCGGTCCATATTCTCAAGCGATAATATCGGGTGGATTCGTTTTCACTGCGGGACAAATCGCATTAAATCCCGAAACAGGCGAAATGGTCGGTGATAACATCGCTATTCAGACCGAACAAGTTATGAAAAATATCTCCGCTATTTTGCGTTTCGCTGGAACGAATTTTGCGAATGTAATCAAATGCGATGTCTATTTGACCGACCTTTTAAATTTCTCCGAGTTCAATAATATTTATGGAAAATATTTCGATAAAAACTATCCTGCAAGAGTGACTGTCGAGGTAAATACACTTCCAAAAAACGCTCTTATCGAAATTTCAGCAATTGCCGAACTGAATTGAATTATGAGAAATATTTTAATTTTCATAATAAGAATTTATCGGGCGATAATATCTCCTATATTTCCGCCATCTTGCAGATTCGAACCGACTTGCTCGGAATATTCGATTAAATCTATCGAAAAACACGGAGCATTATGGGGCATCGTTATTAGCGGATGGAGAATTTTGCGATGCAATCCATTCGTGCGTGGCGGCGAGGACCCCGTTCCAGATACTGTCGATGATTGGATGCGAAGATGGTTCGTGCGAAAGTAAATGCGTCTTAAAATATCGAAAATCAAGAATAATTTGAAAAAAATATTTCATTTTGTCAGATAAAAACGCCAAAATTTTCACAAAAACATTTGACTTTCAAATATCATTTTTTATTTTGGAACTTTTTGAGAATATTGAAAATCTATGGAGGGATAAGTTGAAAAATATATTAAAATTGGGATTTATTTTGATGGCCTATGCAGGAATAGCCGGCGTTTTACTCGGATGGGTCTATACTAAGACCAAACCGAAAATAGATTTGCAAGAAAAACTCGAACGCGAACAGGCTATTCGTGAGGTTTTACCCGATGGTATAGAGATATTCGAGGAAAATACTTTGGACGATGGCACTGTTCTAATTATCGGATATTCAGATGATTCCAAACAAAATGTTTTAGGATATGCGGCTATGGCTGTCGGCACAGGATTTTCGAGCAATGTTAGAACTATGCTCGGTCTAACACCCGATTTTAAGGTCAACGCTATTAAAGTAATCTACCAAAGTGAGACACCCGGACTCGGCACACATTCTCAGGATAGTTGGTTTCAAAAACAATTTTCCGGCAAAACGAAAGGCGATTTGCTTGTGAACAAAGATGGCGGGAAAATCGAGGCGATAACGGGTGCAACTATTTCATCGCGTGCTGTTACAAATTCTGTGAGAGAACTTGTAGAAAAGCTTTCGCATAATCCGAAATTAACGCGAATGCAAAAAACAGCGGAAGATACTTTATCTTCTGATAATTCGAGTAATTGAATCTGGAGGGATATATGATTAAAGAATTTACGAAAGGGATACTCAAAGAAAACCCGATTCTTGTGCTTGCACTGGGGCTATGTCCGACTCTCGCTGTAACAACTACGGCATACAATGGTATCGGAATGGGCGTCGCTGTGATATTCGTCCTCACGATGTCTAACATAATTATTTCTCTTATTAGAAAAACTGTGCCATCGAAAATCAGAATCCCGATTTTCATAACGGTTATCGCAACATTCGTAACGATTGTCAAACTCGTGATGGCTGGGTATACACCATCACTATCGAAACAACTCGGGATTTTTGTTCCACTAATCGTTGTCAACTGTATAATTCTTGGCAGAGCCGAGGCATTCGCAAGCAAGAATGGAGTTTTAGCATCGGCACTCGATGGTCTCGGAATGGGGACAGGTTTTACTATCGTTCTATTTTTTATGGGAACGGTCAGAGAAATTATCGGCAGTGGAACATTGACACTCGGTTTCCCGATTCTTATCGACCCACACACATTAAATATTATGGGCAAGGGATATAGTTCCGCACTGCTTATGATTTTACCTCCAGGCGGTTTTATAACTTTGGGAATTTTTATGTGGCTTAAACAATTATGGGTCAAAAATGCGTAATTCATTGGAAAAATCGAAAAAGCTACTCGAAGATGCAAACCAGTGTTTTAACGATGGCGATAAGGAATGTGCAATTTCTCAAATCGAGGTCGCTGTCAGAACTGCTTTATCGGTTCTCGAAAAGGAATCTAATATCGAAGGTTTTGGAAAACCGTTCGATAAAAGAATCGCACAGTTCACAAATGACCAGCAATTGATAAATATCGGTGTAGTAATCGAGAATTTGTTTAATCCTGCGATTTATCCTGTGGGATACGACAATGCAACCGATGACCCCGAATTTTCATTCGAGCAAGTGCTTACGATTTTCAACTATGCAAACGATATAATAAAATTTGTCGAGAAGAAACTGAAGGAAATTCAATAAATTAGTTTAAATGGAGAAAATATGCCAATAAAAAGCGTCAAACTAAAAAATTTTACCGCTTTTAATGAGTTAAAATTAAATTTTTCTGATGGAATGAATATTTTCATCGGGGGAAACAGCACGGGAAAAACTCATCTCCTAAAAGTTCTATATTCAGCTTGTGAATCTACTAATTCAGATGTCGATTTTGCAACAAAACTTTTAAATGTTTTTTTACCTTCGAGGAAAGCGTTAGGAAGGTTAGTGAGACGACATAAGACAAGCAGTCGGTGCTTAACCGAAGTATTGTCTAAAAATGGTGAATCGATTAGACTTTCATTCTCGAATCATATAAAAAATGCTAAATCTCATAAAATAAAGATAGAGGGTATTAGCAAATGGCAAGATTTAAATATAAAAAGCATTTATATTCCTGTGAAAGAAATGCTATCGAATGCTCCAGGATTCAGCTCGCTTTATAAAAATCGTGAAATACATTTTTCTGAAGTATATGCCGATATAATAGACAAAGCATACCTTTCTCCTTTGAAAGGTCCGCCAGATAAAAAGAGAAAAAAACTACTCGAGATATTGGAATACATTTTAAGTGATAAAGTCCATATCCAGAATGAAGAATTTTTTCTTAAAAATATCGAGTTTAGTTTGCTTGCTGAGGGAATTCGTAAAATAGGTCTCTTATGGCAACTTATTCAGAATGGAATTTTGACAGATGGCTCCATTCTTTTCTGGGATGAACCAGAAACTAATTTGAATCCCAAGCTTATGAAATCTGTTGTTGAAGTATTATTAGAATTACAGCGAATGGGGGCACAAATATTCCTGGCTACTCATAGTTATGTGATATTGAAAGAATTCGATTTACAGACAAATTCAGATGACAAAGTTATGTATCACGCGTTTTATTTCGATGATGAAACTGTTAAAGTTAGTTCGACAAATAATTTCTTACAAATCGAACCGAATGCGATTCATCAAACATTTTTGGATTTATACGATAGAGAAATAGAAAAAAATCTTAAATAATAATTATGGATAAAAAAGTGAAAAAAAATAGTAAATCAGGTTTAAATTTCAAATTTAAAAAAAAAAATTTT
>JAGGZE010000013.1 GCA_021162205.1 bacterium | reverse complement strand
TGGTTATAAATAAAAATCTCGATTCCGCTTATACAGCGACGATAAATCTTCACGGATTTGTGTCGAACGATACGATGGAGATATGGGATATAACAAATGACACTATTCTTGCGGCTCCGTGGAATGGGACAAAGGGTATTATTTATAGAGGTAAATACAGCGGCGACTCGACAACTTTTACATACACTTTTCCAAAAGCATCGGTTACAGCTCTCTTGATAGCATCGAAATCGATGGGAATAGAAGAAAATACGAGTTGCAAAGTTGAAAATATAAGATTAGAGGCCTATCCGAATCCGGTCAATTCGTCCTGTGCCATCACGGTTTCATATTCCGCAGGCGTTGCAGGGAATTCCGTATCGACGGAAGGAAAGCAACGCAATGAAATGACCTTAAAGGTCTACGATTTGCGGGGGAATGTTGTGTGGGAATGGTCTCCCGACCGTGATAATCGACATAGGGAGATGTCTCCTATATCCCGCACATTCATCTGGCAACCCGACAAAACGAGCGCATCGGGAATATATCTCATTCGAGCAACAATGCATGATGGACAGACGATTACAAAACGAATTGTTTATTTGAAATAGGAGCCATTCGGTTTTCTTTAATTTGTGAAAAACTATTTTTATTAATCAGGTGCAACAGGGAATTAAACGAAGCGAAAGGTCCCGATTACATCGGGATTCAGAAAAAGTTGCACGAAGAGAATAGGCGAAATCTGTTTAAATTTTAGCATTATTATTAAAATATGTTAGCATTCTCTGAAATATATTGTCATTTCGTATGGCGGATAAACGATGATTCTCCCAAAATGGACAAATTGACCCAACGACTCGTGGAGAATTTCATCCGCGATTTCGATGAAAAATTCGGTTACGAATGTATAGCGGTCTGTGCACTCAACAACCATATTCATTTTCTCGCAAATATATTGGCTGGAATCGCACCGGGTTTGCTTGTTGTTCGAATAAAGGATGAATTAGCAGAATATCTAAAAATTAAATTGGCGATGAATACTCCGCCGCGATGGGATAATAGATATGGTATTGTTTCGGTCAGCAAATCTCATCTCGAAGTTGTGAAAAACTATGTTCAAACTCAGAATAATCGCCACAGAGATGGTAAATTGAACGAAACTCTCGAAAGAATAAAAGCTTAATTTGAAACTTGTTGTTTTTCAAAAAATTTGTAATATAATTTAGAATATGAGAAAAATTTTAATAATCACAATCGTTTCGATTTTAACAGGGGCGTTTGCACAAAGTGATTCTATCGTGGTATTACGCGATAACGAATCTGTAGGAATATTGTTCCCGATGGTGAGCGATGGCTATCTATATATTTCCACCGACCAACTTGTAACTATTGGCGGTGGTCCACGATATTTTGCGAATGAGAAATTTAAGGAAAGCATCAGAATGTGGGGAACACGAATTGTTTTTTCACCGGAGAACCCATTCGCTGTTATCGATGGCACACCATATAATCTTGGACTTCCCGTAAGATTGAGCAAAAATGGTCTTATGGTGCCATTCACTGGATTTTTCGAAGCTTTCGCATTGGCGGCACATAATAAAATCATATTTCACACCGACACTGTGAAATTGAGTTCTATCGAACAAAATTTTTCTGAAATTCCCGAGACGACCGAAACCGAATCGGTATCCCAGACACCGACGAAACGAGAAAATAAAAATTCCACTCGCAATGAAGGCAAGAAAGGACTTATCGTAATCGACCCAGGGCACGGCGGTAAGGACCCTGGTGCAATCGGTCCATCGGGAATTCGCGAGAAAGATATTACACTCGTAATCGCGAAGGATTTGAAAAACGAACTCGAAAATCGTGGTTATAAAATCATTCTAACACGGGACAGCGATATTTTCATTTCATTGGCAGATAGGTCGAAATTGGCGAACAAATTGAAAGCCGACCTTTTTGTGTCGATTCACTGCAATGCATCGAAGAAAAAAGAGCCACACGGCACACAGGGATTTTATCTTTCGCCAGCAAAAACCGATGAAGCTCGTGCAGCTGCAGCATTGGAAAATAAATCGCTTCTTATAGAAAACGACCCGATTATCGATAATCTGAGTGAACTTCAATATATTATGGCGGACATGGTTCAATCGACTTATCAGCGGGAGAGTTCGATTCTCTCTTATATAATCGAGCAGAATATCAGCAAGGAGGCGAATCTCGAGGCACGTGGACCGCAAGGAGCGGGATTTTATGTGCTTTATGGAAATTATATGCCGGCGGTTTTAATCGAGACAGCATTTATCTCGAATAAAAAGGAAGAGAAATTTTTAACTTTGCCGAATAATCAGAAAAAGATTGCGAATGCAATCGCCGATGGTATCGACCAGTTCTGGGAAAATATAAAGAAGTAAATGTCATAGCTTATGAAGATGTTTTTACTTTTCATCGAGAGGAATTAGAAAGATTTAAGCAATTATTAAGGGAGATATTCGTCGATGTTCGATAAATATATAAATCAGATAATTCACGGTGATTGTCTAACGATTATGAAAAATATCCCTGACAATTCAGTAGATATTGCATTTGCAGACCCACCTTTCAATTTAAAAAAGAAATACAATGGCTATAAAGATAATAAAGAATTCGATGAATATCTCGAATGGTGTGAACAGTGGATTTCCGAGATGGTTAGAATTACGAAACTCACGGGTTCTATATTTGTGCATAATATTCCTAAATGGCTGACTTATTATGCAGATTTACTGAATAAAATAGCATATTTTAAACATTGGATTGTTTGGGATGCTCCCAGCGCCCCGATGGGAAAAACTTTGCTGCCGAACCATTACGGAATATTATATTATACAAAGTCGGCGAAAGATTTTAAATTCTTCGATATTCGCTATCCACATTTCCGATGCCGCAAATGCAATTCACTATTGAAAGACTATGGCGGGAAAAAATACTTGATTCATCCATTTGGACCATTGTGTTCGGATGTCTGGACGGATATTCATAGAATTAGGCATAAAAAACGAAGAGATGAACATCCCTGCCAGTTACCGATTCCACTGTTAGAAAGATTGATATTGATGAGCACGGATGAAAATGATATTGTGTTCGACCCATTTATCGGCACGGGAACATCTGCAATCGCTGCAAAAAGACTTATGCGAAATTTCATCGGTATCGATATCGACAAAAAATATGTCGAGATTGCAAATAAAAATGTTTCTACTGAAAATAGAACACAAATTGGAAATTCTTATGCAAGCATATATCTTAATAAAATCATTACTATTCGTGATAAGGATTGGGATGAAATAAAAGAATATGTTGAAATTTCCGATGATATTGCAAAAATAGAAAGGCAAAAAAATCGAAAGAAAATTTTAGCAGAATCTAATTTGTTCGATTACTCAGCTGTTAAATAAAATAAGGAGAAACAATGCGCAAAACCAATGTCCGAACAATATGGGAAAAAGCTCACAATAGTGAGCCGATAGTTGCTATAACCGCATACGATTATTTCACTGCGAAATATGTCGATGAAGCGGGTGTCGATATCGTTCTTATCGGCGATTCGCTCGAAATGGTTGTCTATGGCAAAGAAACCACTCATACTGCAACGATGGAAAAAATGATATATCATACCGAGGCGGTCGCATCTGCTGTGAAAAATGCGATGGTTATCGGCGATATGCCATTTATGTCGTATCACGGTTCGATTCAAAAAGCTGTCGAGAATGCGGGAAGATTTATCCGTGCTGGTGCACAGGCGGTTAAACTCGAAGGCGGAACGAAAATGTCCGATACCGTTCGGGCGATAACCGATGCTGGAATTCCCGTGATGGGACATATCGGTATGCTTCCGCAATGGGTCCATCGTATCGGTGGATATATCACAACAGGCAAGGATGAAAAAAGTGCGCGAATACTTGTAGATGATGGGAAAGCACTCGAAAATGCCGGGGCATTCGCAGTGGTGCTGGAAAAAGTATCGAGCGATGCGACAAAATTGATTACCGCACAATTGGATATTCCTACAATCGGTATCGGTTCGGGAATTTACTGCGATGGTCAAATACTCGTTGTCAACGATATTTTGGGATTATTCGATAAATTTGCTCCCCCATTCGCAAAAAAATATACCGATTTGAAAACAGAGATAATCGGTGCGGTTAAACAATATACCGACGATGTCAGAAATAAAAAATTCCCCGAAAAGTGAGGTATTCGAATGCAAAACAAAATTATCGTATTAGCGATAGCTGTGCTTATTTTAGTGATGATGTCATTTATCGGATGTTCGAAATCGACGAATGGCGACGATAATAACAATGATAATCCACCCGATACGACCGAAACGCCCGATACTACGCAGCCAGATTCCACAGGATTTGGCACATTAGAACTCGTGAATACCGTTGTGATAGATGATGCTCCATCGTATTTCGCATTCGGCGATAATATTTTGGTTTCGGCGTCGAGTTATCGAATAAGATTTTTCTCGCTCGCATCGCAGGAATCGCCAGAGGAAATCGGTATATATCCTACGGATTATCCATATACGAATATGATAAAATCGATAGTCGTTCACGATACTCTGTTATTTTTTACATTAGATTATCCATCGAGGAAGATAATGATTCTAAATATTACCGACCCGACATCGATTTTACTGGTCGGCGAAATCGAACTCGTTTCGACTCCACAGTGTATCGCTTATGGCGATAATATGGTGTTTGTCGGATATGGTTCATCTGTTAATGGTTCGATTATCGATGTTTCAAATCCTGCAACACCTGCGATTTCTGGAACAATATTGGCAAAATTCGGCGCTTGCGATTATTTCAATCATAAACTATATTGTGTAAATACCGATGATATGGTTTATAGTGTCGATATAATTTCACAAGATTCGGCTTATGTTGAACAGTCCGCCAATACCGGTGGGGAAAATCTCGATGTCGCAGTGACTCCTTGGGGACATCTTTATATCGCTCGCGGTGTTCAAACAGGCACTAACACTGGTGCATTCATCGCCTACGATGTGAACCAACTCGGACTGGAACAATACAGCGAGCAGATGAACGGCTGGGCAGTGAAAAATGTAGACTTCGAGAATAATTTTGTATATCTACTCTCTCGTCCGGCAGGCGGTGGCGCACCGATGAACTACGACTTGCGTATATATTTTGCATATAATTTAGAACAGGTTCAATTGGCATTCGAGGATACTGTGATTTACGGCAATTGTCTCGGTGCCGATAATCGTTATCTTTATGTCGGCGCTCGTTCATCCACAGGCGAGGGCGGAAATATTTTTGTTTATCATCACGAGTATTGAAAAAATTTGTGAGGACAACCCTTTTTCTAAAAAAGGATTTTTCCTCATATTCCTTATCCTAAAAACTTTAGCTTTTCGGATGTCCGGAAGTCATCCGAAATACTCGAAGTTTTTTGGAAAAGTGTCTGGGAGAGAGGCATTGATTATGTTTAAAAAAATTGCAAATGCACTTCGTAAAACCAAGCAGAAAGTTGCTGGTGCAATAAAATCGGTTATTCCAATAGGGAAAAAACTGACGAATGAGGATATCGAACTTCTCGAAGAAATTCTTATCGGTGCCGATATTGGAGTGGATACCACAACAGAAATAATCGATGAGCTAACCGATAAGCTAAAATCGGGTGAACTTACCGGTAAGGATTCAATCGAAATTTTGGAACGGCATCTTCTTGAAGTTCTCGGTGAACCACAACCGATTAAATTGATTCGGAAGCCACATATCATTTTGGTTGTCGGTGTCAATGGCACAGGAAAAACTACTACAATTGGAAAACTTGCGAAAAAATTCGCGGATGATGGGAAAAAAGTATTGCTCGTCGCAGGAGATACATTTCGAGCGGCTGCTCGGGAACAACTCGATATTTGGGCAAAACGAGTCGGTGCCGATATAATAATTGGTGCCGATAGTGCCGACCCTGCATCTGTCGTGTTCGATTCCATCAAGCGAGCGCTCGCAAAGAACTACGATGTTGTCATTGCCGATACTGCGGGTAGACTTCACACAAAAAAGAATTTGATGGAAGAGTTGAAAAAGATAGCGAGAGTTGCGGATAAAGCTTTATCCGGTGCTCCTCACGATACTTTTCTCGTTCTCGATGCTACAACAGGTCAAAATGGATTGGTTCAAGCAGAAATTTTTCATCGAGCGATTCCACTGACGGGTATAATTCTTGCAAAACTCGATGGCACCGCCAAAGGTGGGATTGCTGTAGCTATCAAACGCAAACTCGGTGTGCCTATTCTCGCTGTTGGAATCGGCGAAAAAGTAGATGACCTCGAGAATTTTGTCCCCGAAGAATATATCAAAGCGATAATTGAAATTCGTGGTAATGATATAAGTTAGTTAGAGTTATCGGATTTTATTTTTTAGATAAAATAAAAAATCGAAAAAAAATAAAAAATATATCAAATATTTCTTGA
>JAGGZE010000072.1 GCA_021162205.1 bacterium | reverse complement strand
CAGCAAGGTTTCAGGGGGTTTCCGTGAAATCCGCTCGAGCAAAATAACTTTTGAAACTTCTGGGCGACAATGAATTGCTGATTCCATCAGCAAGAAAATTCGCCCCTAAGAAGAGCCGAAGGGCTCACTTATGATGCATGCGAGAGCGATAGAGTTCGATTTAGTTTCGGCGGTATCGGAGCGTGAAAGTAGGACTATCGGCAATTTTGCGCCCATTACGATTCCACCGATTTTCGCATCGGCGAGATATATCAATGCCTTAGCGAAAATATTCCCGCTGGCGATATCTGGAACGAGGAATATATCGGCATCCTCGGACATTTCTGTGTCGATATGTTTTGCTTTCGCGGCGTTTTTGGACAGCACGACATCCATTGCGAGCGGTCCCTCGAACATTATGTTCCCGAGTTGATGCCGTTCGGACATTTTCGTAAGCATCGCGGCATCGGTGGTTTCGGGCATATCTGGATTGACGATTTCGATTGCTGCGAGTCCGACTGCCTTAGGCAATTTTTCTCCGAATTTTTCCGCAACAATTCCAGCATTCGCAACGATTTGACTTTTCTGCTTGATATCGGGGCGAATATTCATCCCGCCATCGGTCATAATTATTAGTTTCGGATATTTTTCGACTTCCATCACAGCGATATGAGAGAGTAATTTGCCTGTGCGAAGTCCTTTTTGCTTATCGAGAACGGCTTTGAGCAAAATCGGCGTAGAAAGTTTGCCTTTCATAATCATATCGCATTTGCCGGTGCGTCCGAGTTCGACAGTTTTTGCAGCGATTTCGACAGGTTCTTTCGCAGGGATAATTTCGTAGTCGGCGAGATTATATTTTTTTGCGAGCGGTTCGATTTTATCGGGGTCGCCGACAAGAAATGGTTTGATGATACCCATCTTTTCTGCCTCGACCAATGCCTCGACAACGGCCTCGCCTGCACCATCGGCGATAGCGAGATTTCGTCTACGAGAATTTTTCGCCTGCTCGATAACCTGTGTGAAACTTGTCAGCATAATGCCCTCCTCGAAAAATTTAGTAATTATTTCTAATAAAATTCAATATTTTGTGAATGTTTTAATCGATTTGCCGTGCGCATATAGTCTATTTTTCAATATTTTAACTTCGGATATTTTATCATTTAGCAAATTAAATGTTTTATCTTTACCCATCCAGAATTTTACTTCTTTATAATGAACTGAACTATCCCTTCTAATTTCTATTTCACCTATTGTTCTTCCATTATATTTAAAAACGACTTTTTGATTATCGAATTGTCCTTTTTGTCGTGCCTTTGAATTTTCGACAGTGACATTTTCGACTAATGCTTTTATTACATCATCGCAATGAAAGATATGGAAATCATTTTCTACTTTTATAGTTAAGTATTTTACTTCACCTGCATTGAAAAATGATTTTTCAAAAAAAGCATCTAAGGTTTCTTTATTTGTCAATTTTTCTTTCAATTTTTGCATCGGTATTTTTAATAGATTCTTATACTTTGGTTTATCCGAAACATATTCGTCATAACTGTCTGGAAAAACATTTAAGCAATCCATCAATAATTGACCGAGTCCATTTAATCTTTTGAAAATTTTATCGTTCTCAAATCTACTGTGTGCATATAAAAATATTTGCCATTTTTTGGCTCCGCTTTTTACCGAATGAGCATCACCTGCTAAATCGACAACATCTTTTTTTGCTTGTGGGTCATTTTGATAATCCGATGTTAATCCTATTAGATGAGCAAATTCTTTTGCATCGTCGTGCCCTTGTTGTCTCACATTCCTAGCTTGTTCAGATGTCATAGCTTTTTTTCTGTGTGGCATTATTTCATTTCCTTTCAAATTTTAATTGCATAATCATAATTCAGATGGTTTATAAATTAATAGTTCGTGGGATTTTTTTACATTGTTGCTTCCATTTCTCATTCTATTTAATCCGATTCTCGTTTCGCCTTGCCCCATAGTGTATTGCCAACTCGGAGTGTAAATTTCGTAATCCTTATACCATTTTCTGATTTGGCTGCAATCGTTATATGATAAAATAAATCCGCCTTTATGGTTTTTCAGCAACTCGTAAAGTTTTCGATGTTTGAAATTATTATGGTGAATCGGGAAATTTCTCTGCGGATATATGCCCTTAAACATTTTACTATCGCCCTCGAGATAGTATGGCGGGTCACAATATAGAAAATCGAACGGATATTTTTTAATAACATTTTCAAAAGTATCACAATAAACGGTTAAATTCGGTGCTTTGAAATTCCTGACCTTGTTAATTGTGGATAAATATTTTTTTTCATTTAGATATACTTTCGATGCCCAACCCAAAAATCCAGGTCCATAGGATAGATTGTGATTAAAATAGTAATATGCCGCTAAATCCAAGCTGTTTAGAGTTATTTCACCTTTCCAATGTGCTTTCAATTTTTCTTTCACTTTTTGGTATGTTTCCTTCGTCGGTGAAAATCGAGACAATTTTCGATATAATTCTTCCGGTTCATCGAGTTGAACCTGCCAGTAGTTCACTAATATATCGAAAATATCGTATCCGATTACCTCGATTTCCAGTTCGTTCGCCATAGCGATTTCCACCGAACCACCGCCGATGAATGGTGAAATAACTCTTTTTACATTTTCTGGAAGCAACTGAATTATATAGCCCACTGCGAGACTTTTCCCTCCAGGATATCTAATCGATGTCCCAAGATACCGCTTATATTTATGTTTCCCCGATGGACTTTTCAATCTATGAAGAAAAATCTCTTTTTTCGACATTATATCCCGAAATAGCAATGGTTCTTGCATAATATTCATCCCGATTTAAACATAATTCATTCTTATAATATAATAATATTTCATCCGACTTAATCAAGCATTTATTCATTTATGGATAAATCGGTGTGCCGAAACCATCTTTGGTCGCCGAATTATCGTATATCTCATCGATTTTGAAAATATATGCGGGTCGGTTCTGCCAGACATCCGGGTTCGGATGATGAAACATATCGTGCTGGGCATTCAGAAAACGATGATACACACCATCGATATGGATTTCCGCCGTGCATCTGACCTCGAATGAAATCGCAGGCGGTTCATAAAATAGCAATGTCGCCATATTATTCTCGTGGAGATTCGTCCATGTGTGAGATTTTGCGAGTTCGAGTGTGCCGAGTATCGAAAAATCTGTTCGCTCGAATGCCGATTTCGACCACATTTGCTCGTAAAGTATTTTCAATCCCCTGTCCGAATAATTCGGCTGGTCGGCGGTTTCGATATGCTCGAAATAGATATCGAGAATTTCTTGGATGAATTCCGTTTTCGGCAGAAAACCGATTCCCTTAATCGAGCCGTTCAATCCCGCGCTGCCGAATGTGATAACAGCTGGTGTATGCGTCGTGAAACCCAAAAAGATTTCTCGCGGATGAACTTTTTCACCGATTACTTGCCTTTCGACGAGTCTCGCTCGTCTATGATATGCCCAGTTTAAAAATTTTTCAGGAAGCATCGTTTCACCTCATTTTGAGTTGAAATATAATATAATGTCTATAATATCCATCGAATTTTTATGAACTGCAATATTTTTTATTGAAAATTATTCTTAATCTTGAGTCAATATAATAACGATGCGTCATTTCCTTGCGTCTTTCTTAATTTACATTAACTTTTCTTTATGAGATATGATTCATTCAAACACCATCGCAGGTCGATAAGGTTGAAAGGATACGATTATTCATTGCCTGGTGCATATTATGTGACAATATGCACAAAGAATAGGGAATATCTTTTCGGTGATGTCATCGATGGAAAAATGATATTGAACGAATTCGGTGAAATTGCGTGTGATGGGATGGTTCAAACGGTGAATATTCGTAGTGATATTAAAATCGACGAATTTGTT
>JAGGZE010000028.1 GCA_021162205.1 bacterium | reverse complement strand
GTTATCATATCGGACGATTTCAAAAGACCGTTTATTGTCAAGCGGGTGAAAATTTATCCCCGCAGAACTAATGGAGTATAATTAATGAATCCCGGTATATTTAAGGCATACGATATAAGAGGGATATATCCCAGCCAACTCGATGAAAATACCGCCTATCTTATTGGAGGTGCTTATGTTCGAGTTATCGGTGCAAAAAAAGTAGCTATCGGCAGAGATGTTCGTCTATCGGGCGAAAAATTGCAGCAGGCACTTATCCGCGGTATCACCGATGCCGGCGCCGATGTAGATTTACTCGGTATTATCACAACCGATGCACTTTATTTTGCAGTTGGTAAATTCGGATACGATGGCGGAATTATGATTACGGCTTCACACAATCCTGCGGAATATAACGGTTTCAAAATGTGCAAATCATCTGCCATTCCGCTTTCGGGAGATTCAGGTTTACCCGAAATAAAAAAAATGGTGAAAATTGGTAGTTTCCGAATATCTGAAAAACCAGGAACAATTAGAAAAATCGACATTATCGACGACTATATCACTCATTGTTTTTCATTCGTAAATGTGAGAAATCTTATGCCGTTTAAAATCGCTGTCGATGCTGGTAATGGAGTTGCAGGTCTCGTTCTGCCGAAAGTTTTCGAGAAATTACCGTTCAAAGTTATAGAATTGTATTTCGAACCCGATGGTAGATTTCCCAATCATCTTCCGAGTCCTATCGAACCTGAAAATACCGAGGAACTTCGCAAAATTGTGGTAGATAAAAAACTCGATTTCGGTATAGCATTCGATGGCGATGCTGACAGGATGTTTATTGTCGATGATTTAGGCAATCTTATCGGTGGCGATATAGTAACCGCTATGGTTTCGCAGAAAATGCTTTGCGATTTCCCAGGCAGTTCTATAGTTTATAATCTTATTTGCTCGAAAACCGTTCCCGAGACAATCGAGAAATACGGTGGAAAACCGATTCGAAGCCGTGTCGGACACGCATTCATTAAACCGATGATGCGAAAAAACGATGCGATTTTCGGAGGTGAACATTCGGGGCATTTCTATTTCAAAGACAATTGGTTCGCAGATTCGGGACTTATCTCATTTCTCATTATCGCAGAGTTATTATCTCAACAGAATAAAAAAACATCCGAACTTATAGCGGAAATGGACCATTACTATCGCACCGGTGAAATAAATACCCGTGTAATCGATAGAATGAAAACTCTTTCAGCCGTTGCGAATCGTGTCGAGAATGAAACAGGTGCGAAACCCGATTCGACAGATGGCATAACTTTCGATTTCGACAATTGGTGGTTCAATCTGCGACCATCGAATACCGAGCCGTTGATTCGTTTGAATCTCGAAGCATCGACAAAAGAATTGCTTGACGAGAAAAAACAATGGGTTCTGAACTTAATTGCAGAAGCAAACAATCAATAATCCTTGAACAATTTCCCATTTTTTATATGAAATATATGCTCGGTATATTTAGCCATTTGCATATTGTGAGTGGCAAGAATAAATGCTATATTATTTTGTTGACGCATAGATTGAACTAATTGCATAAATTTATGTGAATTATCATCATCGAGATTGCCGGTTGGTTCATCGGCTAAAATTATTTTCGGGTTGTTGACAAACGCTCTCGCCAAAGCCACACGCTGCTGTTCTCCACCTGAAAGCTGCGATGGGAAGTGCTTTGCCCTATTCGATATTCCGAGTGCATCCAAAAGTTCCATCGCTCGTTTTCTTGCCCGCACACCATCGTTACCCACTATGAGCTGCGGAATTAAAAGATTTTCGAGTGCGGTAAATTCGGGCATTAAATGGTGAAATTGAAATACGAAACCGACAGTTTTCGCACGGATTTTCGCCAATTTTTTATCCGTAAAAGTATTCGATGGAATTTCATTGAAAAAAACCGTTCCCGCAGATGGCATATCTAAAAGTCCGAGTAGATGTAAAAGTGTGCTTTTGCCAACTCCCGATGCTCCAACGATTGCAATAAAATCGCCATTTGAAATTTCAAAATCGATTCCACGCAGAACATTGAGTTCGCCATCTTGCGTCGGATATGATTTATGTAAATTTTCACATTTTATAATCGCCATATATCTAATATATGTTTTTGGATAGAAATAAAAAACTAAAAATATTGTTTTTATAAACAGTCGATTTTTATATAATATGACACGGAAAAAATGGGAGGAATTATGAATTTCAAAAAGTTGAAAAATGGATTATATGCAATCGAATTGAGCCGCGGCGACAATCCGATTGAAAGTCTTTCGAGTTTTGCCCGAGAGATAAAAGCAGGCGGTTTCTTTCAGGGTATCGGCGCTCTCGAATGGGCGGAAATCGGATATTTCGATATCGAATCGAAACAATATCTGCACAAAAAAGTCGATGGTTATTTCGAACTGCTTTCGTTGATGGGCAATATCGTTTTCGCCGATGATAAACCGCTCGTTCACGCTCATATCATTCTCGGCAAAAGAGATAATTCCACAATCGGCGGGCATTTATTTGCCGGCAATGTCTCTGTTACAGGCGAAATTATTTTCATTCCAGCAAGTAAGGATGAAATTACACGCTTGAAAGATGATTTCACAAATTTATCGTTGTGGAAATTCACAGCGGATAATTGAGCTTCGCACAAAAATGATATTAGATTTTTTTGCAATATTTGCTTGAGAACTAAATTTCATCGAGTTCCCAGTTCGGTTTGGTGCTGAATGTCAGAGAAGTCGTTTCAGCTTTTTGTAGATGGAAATATCCAGCTGCCGCTATCATTGTGCCGTTATCAGTGCAGTATTTCAGCGGAGGAATACAAACATTCCATCCCATTTCTTTCGATTTTATTCTGAGTCTTTCATTTGCCGCGACACCGCCGACAATTGCTACCGTATCGATTCCTGTTTCCTCGACTGCTATTTTCAGTTTGCCGAGTAAAGTATCCACAACAGCTTCCTGAAAAGATGCCGAAATGTCCTCGATATTTTTCTGCACTTTATCAGCGCCCCAATCATACAAAAGATTGATAACAGCGGTTTTCAATCCCGAAAAAGAGAAATCGAGGTTGCCCGATTTCATCATTGCTCGCGGGAAATTTATTAAATTTGGATTCCCTTGCTCTGCGAGCATTTGAATTTCAGGACCACCTGGATATGGCAACCCGAGAACCTGAGCTACTTTATCGAATGCCTCACCAGCAGCATCGTCCCTCGTTGCACCGAGTGTTTTGTATTCGCCCCAATCGATAATTTTTGCTATTTCAGTGTGTCCACCGGAAACAAGCAGTGCGAGAAATGGCGGTTCGATTTCACATCCGAGTTTTGCTGCAAAAATATGTCCCTCGAGATGATTGACCGCTACGATTGGAATATTTCGAGCATAAGCGAATCCTTTGGCGAATGTAGCACCGACGAGTAATGCTCCTGGAAGTCCAGGTCCTGCGGTAACAGCGATTGCATCGATATCGGCGGCGGTAATTTTAGATTGCCCGAGTGCAGATTTTACCATAGGATACAATTTTTTGATATGGTGTCTGCTGGCAAGTTCTGGAACGACACCGCCGAACGAGGAGTGAACACTTTGGGTATAGATTATTTCTACGATTGCAGAATTTCCATCGAATAACGAAACAGCGGTTTCATCGCAAGATGTTTCTATACCGAGAACAATCATTTTGCACCATCGATTTGGTTAATTTTCACAAATTCGGGGTCGGTGCCGATTACCTGAACATTTTCAGGAACGATGATTGTCGGCTTAACTTTATTCTCTATCGTATCGTTGAAAGTAATGTATGCTTTTATTTGCGATGCCTTAAGGTTTTCGACATCATCCTTGGGACCCGTGATTATCACAGTGATTGCCGATGGTTCTACTATTCCAATTGGATTCGACATATCGGTTATATTAACCCCGACATTTTCAATTCTGCGTTGAATCAATTTATCCACCTCGACAAGAACCGCAACAGTGTCGGGGACAGGAATAACTTTTTCATCGGGATATAGAAGTGGAACGAGGAATGAAGTGGATGTATTAAATTCCCGTAAGGTTTCTGAAGCTGTATATATATAACTTATTTTATTCAATTTCGATTCGGGACCTTCAACAGTGATAACCGATGGTCTAAAATCGGGCTCTTTAGAACAATACATTCCATCGGCAGGAATAATCACAAGCTGAGATTTGACAGGAACTTTTTTAGTGCGTTTGCGGTCGAGATTGATTACTACTTCTTTTGGTGAAAGAACTTCGTCGAGTTTAATTTCCGATGAAACGAAATCGAAATTCTGCGATTCGAGTTCGATTGTTTTTCTTCCATAAGAAAAATTTGCAACAGAAATTTTTGCACTGCCACCGGTAAGAAATTGGGCAAGCAAATCCTTACCTTTACCGCTAACTTGTATGTGAACTATTGTAGGAATTTTATTGGCTATAACATATTTAGGTGGAATGTTCTCGATTGCGAGTGAAACATATAAATCGGTTTCATATTGCCGTTCGGTGATTACATTAAGCCACAATATTACCGCAATCGATACTGAAATCACAATTAATATAATATTTCTTGTTTTAATTTTCATTTTAATCCCATATAAAAAATAAAGCCCTTACCGAAAAAGGCAAAGGGCTTTTATATGCATTTGGGGGAATTTTTCGATTTACTTATTTTGTCGAGTATTCTCTCACGATACTGAAACTAACTTCGCCGTTATCTATGCGGATTGAAAATCCACAATCGGGATTCGAACAAACCCATGCTTTATACATTATTGTTGCTCCATCTCTGCCATAATCCGACAACGGCAACATAACTCCTTCTTTACATTTCAAACAATCGGGGAATGCCTTTTCCATCTTCGTCCTCCCTTCTACCTTTTGGGACTTTGTTTTTGGCAACCCCCCAAATGCCTATTAAAATAAATTACCTTTTCATTTTGTCAACTTTTTTATGAAATTGGAAAAAATATATTAGATAATCCAAAATATTTTTTATCTTAAATGTCTTGCGAACATATTTTCATCTGCTAATTTCTAATTATGGGACTTTTCGAATCTGAAAAAGAACAAGTAAAAAGCGACTATTCCTTTTTACTGGCGGATAGAATGCGTCCGCAAACTATCGACGATATAATCGGGCAGGAACATCTGCTCGGTAAGCATAAACCGCTGCGTCGAATTATCGAGACCGACCAGATACCATCGATGGTGTTATGGGGTCCACCTGGAAGTGGAAAAACCACAATCGCACGGGTTATCGCAAATCGCACAGGAATGGATTTTTTTTCATATTCGGCTGTGCTGTCAGGAATCGCGGAAATTAAAAAGGTCATTGCACAAGCCGAGCGAAACCTTTATCTATATGGCACTCGCTCGATTTTGTTTATCGATGAAATTCATCGTTTCAATAAATCCCAACAGGATGCTTTTTTGCCCTATGTCGAGAGCGGAACGATTATTCTTATCGGTGCAACCACCGAAAATCCATCGTTCGAGATTATATCGCCATTGCTTTCGAGAGTGCAGATTTTCGTGTTGAAATCACTCGAACCCGAACATATCGGGAAAATCGTTCTAAATGCACTGACCGATACCGAGCATGGTCTCGGTCGCAGTGAAAACTCGCTCGATGAAGAAGCACTCGATATAATATCGAACATTTCATCTGGCGATGCACGATTCGCATTGAATATAATCGAACTTTCTGCAAAATTTGCCTCGGATACCGATGATGATAGAATTACCACAGAAATCGTGAAAAATATTATTCAGCGTGAACGAGTGATTTACGATAAGAGTGGCGAGGAGCATTATAATTTAATTTCCGCATTGCATAAGTCGATACGCGACAGCGACCCCGATGGCTCATTGTATTGGCTCGCCCGCATGCTCGATAGCGGCGAGGACAGGCGATACATAATTCGGAGAATGATTCGAATGGCAGTAGAGGATATCGGACTCGCAGACCCAAATGCTTTGCTCGTTGCAACAGCAACATTGCAAGCGTTCGATTTCATAGGTATCCCGGAGGGCGATTTGGCTATCGCAGAACTCGCTGTATATCTCGCCTATGCGCCGAAAAGCAATTCGGTATATTTCGCGATGAAAAAAGCGACCGCCGATGTGAAAAAATTCGGTTCGCTTCCCGTGCCACTCCATATCCGCAACGCACCGACAAAATTGATGAAGAAACTCGACTACGGCAAGGATTACAAATACGCGCACAATTTCGAGGGACACATAGTCGCGCAGGAACATCTTCCAGAGAAAATTTTGGGACATCGATATTACAAGCCGACAGATATGGGCTTCGAGGAAAAGGTCAAAAAAAGATTCGACGAAATCAAAAAAAAACTGAAAAAACAGGAATGAAACACATTGAACAGGTAGCGAAACGAATAGAGGGATTCAGCGGGATGAGCCCTTCGGCTCTTCTTAGGGGCGAATTTTCTTGCTGATGGAATCAGCAATTCATTGTCGCCCAGAAGTTTCAAAAGTTATTTTGCTCGAGCGGATTTCACGGAAACCCCCTGAAACCTTGCTG
>JAGGZE010000109.1 GCA_021162205.1 bacterium | reverse complement strand
TTGCCCTCGGTGTGAGCATCGTTCGGGTCGGAATTCATCAAGATTTCGAGATAATCTGGAAGTCCATCACCATCGGTATCATCTGTATTCGGGTCGAGACCGAGAATTTCTTTTGCTCGTTTGCTCAATCTATTGTCGTGAAACGAGCGTAATTTCGAGCAGGTGAATTTCTTGTCGATTTTGCAAACTCGCTCGAACTGATTGATTTTATAACTATATGCTTCGCTCGATGGGACAGGTGCACCGCCGGAAAAAACAGCATCGCCGAACCAGACACTTCTGTCGATATCGAAATCGACACCAGAAACATTATCCAATTCAGCACTTTCATCGCAAAGTGGTGAAGCATATATAATGGATTTCCACATATCATCGGTAAGTTCTTTTTCATCGCAAGCAATAGATAACTGTTCGTTCCTATTGTATCCCACATAGAGATTTTCATTTCTCGCGAAATCTGCTGGTTTTATGAAGAGACCTTTGGCAGAGTTAGCCCATATAACATTGTTCCTGTGGATAAAAAGTTCGCCATCGGTTGAAATGGAAAAATGACTTCTCAAAATAATAGCACTTTCATCTGGACGATACCAGTTATGCAATTCATCGCCAGTAGTGATAGACATAACGGATGCATCGAATACTTTTTTCACGACTACTCGCGTATGAGCGACAAGTTCGATATCGTCGCCATCGATATAGACGAGATTCAGCGATGCGATATCGCCATCGTCGAGGATGAAATTCAGATTTGGAGCAGCATCGATTGTGCTGAAATAGTGAATCTCATCGCCATCGCTTTTCAAATCTCCAGATGAATATCCATATTCAGGGAAACCGCTCCATAAGTCCATAGGAAAATCGCTTGAAAAAACGACTTGCTCGTTCCATAACGGGGTGAGTTTATTCCCATCGGGTCTCAACGGAATTATCTTATTCTCGAACAGATAATTTTGGTCGGGAGACCAAAGCGCATAGAGAATAAATATTTCTCCATCGCCGTTAATAGCATCATCGAAAGAGATTACTTTTGTCTCGTCGAAATTTTTAGATGTCAGAATATCATTCGTCATTCCATTGGAAAACGAAGTATTCGAACCGAACTGCGCAAATGCACCGCCGACAGCGATACAAAACAAAGCAATCGCCACAAATCTATAAATCTTCATATAACACCGCCTGTTTTATTAAATATGGTTTCATTTTCTCTTTTAAAAAGTTAAAGTTTGGTTCATCCGGATAATGCATGCCGGACCCCAATAAAAGTCCAAATTTCAAAGCTCAAATGTCAATTCAAATCCAAATGATTAAATGTCAAATATCCTTTATCCCATTTCATTATCTATTTTCGATTTTTCCTTTTTTTCCAGAACGATTGCGGAGAAAATAAGCGTTAGTTCTTGTGCTTCTTTCCAAAGTTCTCGACAATCGTTCTTCTTTTCTGGATTTGCCTTTGCAATCATGCGAAACCAATGCTTTGTTTCTTTTGCTTCCTTCTTACATAAAGCTATCTTGTGCCGGAAATCTTTTTTCGACTCCGCTCCATCAGCTTCAGCATAGTTCGCGCCAATGCTTGTTGCGGACCGCACAATCTGGCTAATTAAGGGACGATTTATTGCATCCTTTTTGAGTCCCTTTACAAACTCGATTACATCCTCACCGAATCCGGCAGTCCGTTCCTCGAGGTCATACTTCTTGCCGTTTGGATTTTGAGCTTTTGATTTCATTTGACATTTGAGCTTTGGTATTTTGATTTAAGTAGGATAATTCGTGAATTGTCCTACTCCGGTATTTTCGTGAATTTAATTTCCTTTTTCCCGAACGGCTTTTCATCGTATTGCGTAGCGATGAGTTTGTTCCCGTCGATTTTGAATTTCAGAATTCTATTCTTTTTAATACCGGCTTTACTTTGCTCGATAGTCAATGTAACTATCAGAGTTTTGCCCTTCATCTTCCAGACACCTTCTTCAATATAGTCGCCTTTCGGTTTGCCGATGTATATATTGCTCCGCATCGCATTTCCATTGGCGAAGATATGAATGAGCGCAACTCTTCCCATTCCATCAGCGGATGGAAGCTTTACAGTATACAATCCAACGGGAGAAACAGAATCCATATCCTCCGCCTGCTGTGAAAAGAGAAACCCGAAGAACAAAATTGAAATTAATGTCGTAAATATAAAAAATCTCATCATTCGGCTCTCCCGTGTTAATATTTAATTATATAGTTCAGCACTCTATATGGCTGAAGATTGTTATGCGAGTATCCCCCACCAGTATTTCGAATAGAAATCCCAGTATATGATGTTCCAGTTGAGTGCGAACTGCCGTCCAAATCTTCCGAACCACGAGTAGCAGCACCGGAGCCAAATGCGGATTCGGTTCCTCTGTATCTATCCCAATAACTATGGTGATGACCAGGGTCATTCACATCATGATGGTGTCTTGGCATTTCGTCAATCGTTAAGGTGTGTGTTTTCTCTCCGCCACTATCGTTCAAATTGTCAAAGTCGCCATCACCTCCATCAACTCCGACAACAACTCTGCCCTTCAAATTTGGCATATTAAAAGAGCCTCCGGAACCACCATAAGTGTAGCCAATAACAGCAAATAGGTCGGCGTAAGTAGAAGTGCTGTATGAACTGCCATCACACAAAAGCCAGCCATCTGGTGCAGAGTTCCCTGCGTAAGGAACGACAGTGCCAACAGGCATTACAAATCCGGTTTTGTCCTTGAACCTTCCGCTGGGTGCTTGGACATCGCCGTTCGGTTTCGCGATAAAAACTGTATTATTATTGCTTTTTGCTTCTATAAGCGCTCTTTCACTTGGACTACCACCACCCCATTTTCTGCTGAAAAACACACTATCTTCAAATCCTGTATCCGAAATTATAAAAAGTCCGCCGGGAACAGAATTTCCGTGCTGGTCGTGATGGACTTCGAAGATGGCGTTTTTAGAAGTCGAATTAACACCGACATAGCCCTGAAAATATCCTGCCATTCCGTCTTCGGCTCGACCATAGACGCCGTAGCTGTTCACCCCTGTTCCGCGTCCATATACACCATAAGTGCTTCCTCTTCCATACACGCCGTAGCCGGTGCCGCCTGCGCCGGGATTGTCGCCATCGCCGTAGAGACCATATACAACGCTTCCGCCACCAGCGACACCTTTAACGCCGTAAAACTCGCTGCCGGGAACGACTCCGCCGTTTGTGCCTGCATAAGAATAAATTCCGTATCCGTCGGATGCAGCGACACCGCGTTTGTCGATTCGCAATCCATTCCACGCACCTGTGGCAGTGCCCGATGTATCGATTAAAGTCATAGAATAAACCGAATCCATATCGTAGATTCTGAATGGCACAGTGTTTGCGGTCAATGGTTGGATGTAGCCCTCGTGGTCCTGCCATACATTGACGACTTCACCTACATTAAATCCAGGACCCCAATTTGTTCCGTCCCACTGCATAACATCGCCGACATCGGGAACGGAATCGTTGACATCTGCGAGTTCATTGACATTGTGCTCCGAAAGGATTTGCTGCGCACTAACAGGTTGCCATGAATAGCGAAGTAAAGTATCTGTGCCGACGAACAGTGTTTCTATGAATGTCCATCGCATAAGTTTTTTCTCTGTGAGGCCTGTCGTATCGACATCTGAAAGTTCGAAGATGCTGTTGTCGGCGAGACTGTCCCGTGCGACAGGTATCTCGACATCCCAGTTCACCGAGTGTTCTGTTATACGAAGTGTGTTGAAATTTGTATCGACGCTATCGATAGGTTGCCAAACAATAGAATCAATTAGTTCGTTGGACATGTCCATATCGTTATCGAGGTGAGGTTTCCAGGTGCTATCCTCGTAGTCCCATCCGAGAACGAAATGTGGACCAATAGAATCGGTGTTCACATCGTGCAGGTCGCCGAGATTCAACGGATAGATTGCAAGTGTATCCCAATTCACCGACAGCGGATTACCAGCCGTGCCATCGCCGAATATAGATGTATCGGTTATCGCTATTTGAGTTCCCCAATTGTCGCCGAGTCCGCCAGAATCGAGTGTCATCGGTCGCCATTCGTTCGCAGATGCAAACCAGGTCAGCAACTGACCATCAACAACACCAACATCGTTCACATTGTGAAGTTCACCGAGGTCGATTTGGCGCAAGATATGCGCATCGAGAGTATCCCAGTTAATCCCGAGATGTTCCGCAGCAGTGCCATCGCCTATGAGAGACGAATCTGTGAGGACGACCTGTGTTCCCCAATTATCTGCGCCTGTTTCTCCACCGACATCGTTTGCGGGACGCCATTCACCCGCGATTTCGACCCATTTGAGAACCTGACCATCGACGGCACCGGCGGTATCCACATCGACGAGGTCGTTCAGACTTATTGCTCCCGCCTCGATTTCTTTCCATACGAGATTACCTGTGCTGTCCATCGTCAGATATTCACCGGTATCGGGAGCATTGCCGTAATTGTCGAGAATAGTATTTCGTATATCGAGTGTATCCTGGATGATTGCAGCACCTGCGACATGCAGTTTGGCCTCGGGTGTGCTTGTCCCGATTCCAACATTACTAGCGAGATTTGTAGGATAAAGCGTATTTCCCGACTGTGTCCAATTCTCACTGGTGTGAATAATCTCAGCAGCAACTTTTTTAACTATACCATTATCGATTGTCAAAATGGAATCGTGAGTCGCATCATTTTCCACATTTCCTAAGAAAAGAGAATCGGAAATCCTCACAGAACCATTAACATCGAGTTTATATTCGGGAGTCGAAGTCCCAATGCCGACATTTCCCGAGTGAATCGAATACATATCGGTTCCCGAAATTTGCCAATCGCTATCGGCGGCACTCGGTGTATAATCTATCCAATCGATTCCCGTTCCCGTGCTGGAAAGAATCTGGCCGGGATTTCCCAAACCTGTGCCGTCACTTATTCCACCAGTGATAGAAATACTGCCATCGACAAATAAATTACCGACAATATGTAATCTCGTTAGTGGCGCGCTGGTTCCAATACCGACATTGCCTTGAACGATGAGACCATTTAAAGGAGCGGATTCTGCGCCGGAATAACCCGAACCGATAGCAACAGAACCTTCTACATCGAATTTATTCAATGGAGCATCCGTGCCTATGCCAACATTATCATCTAAATCGGTCAGATAAACATGCCCCGATGCTCTCGTCCAATATGACGATGTGTCGTATTCGATTATTCCACCCGAAAGCGTTATCCATCCCGAGTCTGGAACATATCCCTCGAAATGGTCGCCTGTGAAACGAATCGAACCATCCAATGGAATATCGGTGTTCCCGATTCTTATTCCACCGACGACATCGAGTTTTTGCATTGGATTAGTAAGTCCAATTCCAACATTATATGTCAAGTTTCTCGGATACAAGGCAATTCCATTGAGTGTCCACTTGCCTTCATCGGAGGATATATATATCGTATCGTTAGATTGGGTGAGTGAAACATTTTGTCCTGCGGAGAATGTAGCACTGTCATTAAGCCAAGTGGAACCTTCAGCTTGTAATTTTCCAAAACCTATATTGTCACCATCGGCGATATCGGCAGGAACATTTCGCAGACTGTCCCAGTGAGCGATTAATGTGTCCTGCACAGCTGTGAAACCACTCGCCAAACTATCGGCTATTGCAGCTCGCATAGAATAAGGACTCGATGTCAATTTCACGCGAGGGCTTATGGCACTTCCCTCGACGAAAATGCCAAGATAATACTGCTCGTCGAAAGGCAGTCCGAAAGGATTTATGGCTCCCAGTTCGACACTGAATAGTCCCTTTTGGACTATAACAGCATTTGCACCATCGTGAATTTCGCCCCAAAGTGAATCATTGCCAGTTTCAGAATTATAGACGACAAATCTCATAGAGAGCGTATCGTTAATTCCGATGCCGGTAACAGATGTTAGCTTGCCTTGATAAACAATAGATTGTGGAACTTGAGCAAAAGTGAGGATTGTAAGGAATAAAACAATGGATAACACATACTTCAACCGCATAAAAACCTCCTAAAATTTATGTTTTAACAATCGATAGGAAAATAGATTACTAAAAGTCATAGTCAAGGAAAATTTTATGGGTTCTCGATTCTTAATGATTTTCAAGCAATTGTCTTTTGAATCTGGAGAGATTACAAATGAACTATAATCGGATTTCATCCCACGATTTCGCCTCGCAGGGCTGTCCCCAATGAAATAACATTTTCTTACTCGCAGGCATTAGAATAGCCGAAATGTTAGTCGAAAAATTTTCGTGATGCCTGCAAATAGTATTTTCGCATGGGATATTTTTTTCTCCATGGTCTGCAAGAATTTTCTTCAAAATTTCGATATCGATTTTATCGTATTTATCGAGCAATTCATTAAGTCTTTTGGTGCGAATTATATTGGTTTCCTGAATATTTTTCCCTCGCATTTTAGATGGAGCTTTTTCGCCATATACGGCATCGAATGGTATAAGCCGCTCTTTCATCTGTGGATTTTGGTAAAGATTTGCATTCACGATAACCGAATTTTTTAACTCGACAATTCCCGTGCCGAACGGCGAAAGTTCGACAGCGACAGCATCCCCTCGACTATCGACAACCGATATAATTCCACTCGATGGATTCGGTTTTTTTCGCAATATATTCATTGCATCACGAGTGGTTTCGCAGATTTGAAGAATATCTTGAATTTTTGCGGTTAACAGTGAAGATTTTTGCGGCTGTTCATCCGAGTATCCATAATTGTATGTTATAGCCAAACCTGCCTCATTAAATCCGGTATGAGAACCTGCTAATGGCGCCATTGTGAATTCGATACTCGAATATCCCCATCTTGTGAAACTTTTACGTAAAATATTGAAATTTTTGAAATCGTCGACGAAATCGAAATTTTTAGCAAGCATTGGCTCATCACTTCTCGGAGGAACTACTGCAATCGATGAGCAACCCATAATTTGTCTTGCCGCATCGGCACCAGCAACCTCGATGTAATGAATCAACGCGAGTTTCCATAATGGGACATCCGCACCATCGGCAATGCCTGTGAACCTTTCCTTGAAATCGGAAAAATTCTCGAATGTCGAGGATAAAAATTTTTTAGTAAATATTCCAGCACCGAACAAAAATGCGTTCATCGGCAAATACTTAGGTTTTATATTCCTGAACGGTTTGTAATTATAAACCGTTTCCCAACCCCATAAAATATCTTCGCTCAATTCTTTCCCTTGAGCCAAACCCATCTCGTAAGCCGAACCATATAATTCTATTATTCTTTTATCCTTCATTTCGAGTTCAATGTCTCCGCAAGTATTCGTATCGCTTGGTTTTGCGAAACAGTTCGCTGCCGACCGGTTTTCATATCTTTTAGAACGCAAAGTTCCTGTTTAGCTTCATCCTCACCTATAAGAACGACAAATGGAATGTTCCATTTATTCGCATAAGCGAACTGTTTGGCGAGCTTTTTCGGTTCGGGAAACATTTCGGTAGGAATGTTAACAGACCGTAATTTTTGCGAAAATATCAATGCCGACGATGACAATTGCGCAGAAAATTGAGCGACCAAAACCTTTGTATATGTGTGAGAATCGGGAAACATTTTCAATTCCTCCATCGCCGAGAGAATTCTATCCAAACCGATAGTCGTTCCACAAGCGGGGATTTTACCCTTGCCAGAAAATAGACCGATTAATTCATCGTATCTTCCACCACCGGTGAGACTGCCCATATCGGGCAGTTCGGGTAAAATCGTCTCGAATATCGCACCTGTGTAATAATCCAATCCTCGCGCCATTCTCGGTGAAAATTCGACTATATCCTGACCGAAACCGAGCGAGGCGAGATATTCGAGAATTCTGCGGATATTATCGACACCAGCTTTCACTCGCTCATCGCCGATTTTCGACATATCTGAAAGCAAGTTCCAGTTCGTATCATCGACCGATATTAACTCGAATATTTTATCGATAGATTTTCGCTCGAACCCTTTTTTAGCAAGCTCCTCACGAACACCATCCTTCCCTATTTTGTCCCATTTGTCTATCGAACGCAAAACCGAAAATTCATCATCCGAAGCAAAACCCGAAATATGAACCAGTCCACGCAAAATCTGCCGGTGGTTAATCAAAATCTTAAAATCCCGTAATCCCAAATCGGTAAGTATTTCAGCGGAAATAGCTAAAATTTCAGCATCGGCAATCGGTGATTCCGTCCCAATTATATCGACATCGCACTGAACAAACTCGCGAAACCTACCCTTCTGCTTTTGAGCACGCTCGGCTCGCCAAACAGGTTGAATCTGATACCGACGAAATGGCTTAGGCAATTGCTGGTCATAAAGTGCGATAACTCTCGCAAGAGGAACGGTTAAATCGTATCGCAAACCCAAACCATCCGAATGTTCGAGCTTATATATAAGCTTATCGGCATCGCTGCCATATTTGCCATGCAAAGTATCTAACAATTCAATCGCAGGCGTCTCGATTGGAACATACCCCCATCGACGAAATATTTTGCGGATTTTCTCCTGAATTTCCTCGCGGGATATCATCTGACGAGGTAAAAAATCACGCATCCCTCTATATAATCTTGCCATAGGTTTCCCCCACCCATTCGGGTGTTTTTAGTGCATTGCTTTCCTTGTCGATAAAATCGACAATTCCCTGCAATGCCTACGTTATCAAAATAAATTCTGAACCACCTTTTAGGTGTTTTTATTGTGCAACTTCCCTCCCCGATAAAATCGGGAATTCCTTGTTGCACCCGATTAATTAAAATAATATTTCAACTATATATATAACAGAATTGTTTTCTCAAAATCCTTTTTTAGAAAAGTTTTAATATTTTCCACCCCTTCGGGTGTTCTCTTTGCGTCGCATCCCTGACAACCAAGTTGTCATTCCTTGCAACGCCCTCTCAAACAAATAAATTATCACCACCCCTTCGGGTGTCTTTATTGTGCAACTTCCCTCCCGTCCAGACGGGATTCCTTGTTGCACCTGCGTTATAAAAGTTTTCAAAACCTTTTTTAGAAAAGCTTATAGTTTTTTCTAACGAACCTTGTTCGTTAGAAATACTAAAGTTTTTAGGAAAGGAGTTTGAGGGAAACCCTTTTTGAAAAAAGGGTTTCCCTCAAAGAGAACCGAAGGGTCCGGCGACAATGAATTCCCCCGACCTGCCGGGGAAAGAAAAGTCGCCCCTAAAAAGAACCGAAGGTTCTCGCGATAAAGAAATTAAATAATTTATCGGATATTTCGTTATCCATCGCTTCGGGATGCCACTGAACAGTCAGCAGAAATCTCGATGAATCGGCTATTTCGAGTCCCTCGATTGCATTATCCTGTGCGAGTGCCGAAATTTTCAAATCTTTACCCGTCGATTTCACAAATTGATGATGCGATGAATTGACGATGAGGTGTGACCTTTGCGAGAGGTTCGATATCTGCGGTATTGTTTCATCGCCCAATATTTCCGCGAGTAATGTGTTATCGAGAATTTTAACCTCGTGTAATGAACGAATTTTTTTACCTCTTGTAGAGGTCGCACCGCTTACATCGTGAATAGTTCTGTGTTCGATTTTCTCAGGGACGCCATTATCCCAGAATTCTGAAATATCTTGATAAAGTGTGCCGCCCATAGCGATATTTATCACCTGATGTCCGCGGCAGATACCGAATATCGGGATATCCGAATTGTAAATTGCAAATCTTGCGAGTGCGATTTCAAAATTGTCGCGTCGAGCATCTCTTTCGGGCATATATAAATTTTTGGGATGTTTTTCATTTTCGCCATAAATTTCCGGGTTCATATCTCGACCACCCGAGAATAGAATACCATCGATGCTTTCGACGATTTCGGATAGTGCGGATTCATCATCGGTGAAATCCGGGATATTCGGTAATATAACAGGAATTCCACCGGCATCGGCGATTCGTTCGCTATATTGCGATTTGAGATAGTCGAATGCAGGGTCGGGCAACTGCGGTCTGCCCTGTTCGTATTCTATCCATCCACAGGTTATACCGATTAAGGGTTTCATTGCCATCGTATCTCCGATATAAAATTTGCGATTAAAATATCCTCGGTCGAGTAATCGTCGATATTCACTTTTATAATATGCTCCCAATCATCCCGATGAACAGCGACAGCGATAATATCATCGAATGGCGAGACATCGAATGCTATCGGAGTGCCATCGAGCGAGCATATTCTTCGCTGAATATATAGATTAGCGGGCAGTATCCAAACCTCCGTGCTATCTCCGACACCGAACATCGCTAATAACTGGAAATCTTTTGCGACAATTCCCGAAAATCCCGATTGCGGCAGCGAAACAAGTGTAGAATCGCGCTCCCCTCGAATGGTATAAATCGTTCCGCCATCGTCGGTCGCAGTAAAAATTTTATCTCGGTCGTAATCGAGCCAGCTATATGTTCTTCCCAAAACTGTGCAAAGCGTATCCCATGGAGTCGTATCGGCAATCTCTACAATAAAAATTTTTTGGTCGATACCCCATTGATAAAATGCGAATAACGAACTATCGGGCGAAATCCTTAAATTACTGCATATTCCATAAGTCCCGATAAATGCAGTATCGAGATTTTCGCCATCCCATAGCATAAGCAATGTAGGACTGTCGCCAGCTTTGAAAACGAAACCCTGTGGAATTTTCAATATCTCGTTTTCGGGATATGTGGAATCGTAAATTAAAACAGGCTCACAAGTTTGCGAATCGAGCGGGACAGTCCAGATTCCCTCGCCGAGTCCACCGTAATTGAAATATACCGAATCGCGAGTCGCATTCCAAACACCACCTCGCGAGGTTAGACTGCCGAATGGGATTATCAAACCGTTATCGATATCGAAATAGTGCGATTGAACATAATCTCCTAAAATTCGTCCCACAACGATAAATCCCCGATTCTGCTCGACAACCGTAGTATCGTTATGATTATCGTCATCGCCATTATTATCGTCATCGGTCACTTTTTTAGTGCATCCGAAAAATATCATAAACATAAAAATAAATATAATCCACCAAAATTTTCCCACTTAATTAACCTCCGACGAACTGGCGTTAATTTATGCAGATGCCGCTTTTTCATATTCTATCGATAAAGTTTCGAGCAATTCCTCGACCGAGACGATTTTATCTACTTTGTATGCGTTAGCTCCCGCAAACGCGAATCCATCATCTAAATTTCCCTTTTGGGCATTACTTAATGCAAGCGCAATACAATATGGTGATTTATTAAAATCGCAGGTTCTCAAACATTGCCAGGGACATTTAAACGGTTTCTTAATTCCCACTGAAACATCATCGAGAAATTTATTTCGAATCGCTCTTCCCGGCAAACCGACAGGACTATCGATTATAATCAAATCTTCTTCCTTACATCGAATATATGCTTCTTTGAATTTGATATCCGCATCGCACTCATTAGTTGCCACAAAGCGTGTAGCCATTTGCACTCCACTAACTCCTAACCGCATAACTTTATAAATATCAGCCCCGGTATATATACCTCCTGCGGCGATTACAGGGATATTTTTATTAAACTGTTGCTCGTAATTTTTTATCACAGAAACAACCTCGGGGAGCATTTTTTCTAATGTATAATTAGTATCGTTTATTTGCTCCTTTTTGAAACCGAGATGTCCTCCAGCTAAAGGTCCCTCGACAACAACGGCATCGGGAACATTTTTATAATTCCTTGCCCAATATTTGAATATAATATTGGCGGCTCTTGCAGAGGATACAATCGGGACAACCTTTGTAGATTTTTTTAATCCATCCGATGGTAATTTATTAGGATTTTTTAATGGTAGTCCTGCACCGAGAAAAAGTATATCTACACCTTCTTCCACTGCCACAAGTGAAAGGTCGTCGAAATCCGATGAAGCAACCATTATATTGACTCCAATAATACCGTTCGTCATTTCCTTTGCTTTTCTTATTTCTTTTCTCAATGCTCTTTTGTCGGCTTCCCTGAAATTTGTCGCAAAGTCGGGTTCGAGCATACCGATACCCGCTGCCGCTATAACACCGATAGCACCTAATTTTGCAACAGCCGAAGCTAATCCCGATAAAGAAATTCCAACACCCATTCCTCCTTGAACAATCGGGATGTTAGCCACGAGTTCGCCTATTTTTAATTTTGGCATTTCTCCAAAATTCATAATTTATTTACCTCCATAAAATCGTTTCGCCTAATTGTAACATTTGCAATTAAATTTCATTTATTCCCATTTCATACTATATTTAGTCATATCGGGACTTTTCCTAACTTTGCATAATATAATTTTTTTAAAAAATGTCAAACCAAAAGTTATAAATTAATCCAAACCTATAAAACATTTTTGCTTTCCAGAGATTGTGAGCGAGTTCACCGAAAACTTTTTGCCGTCCATCGAGTCTGTCATTCATCCCGTAATAATTGTCATCGCTCTCATAGAACCTGTCATTTATTCTGTGGACTATGACATCGAATATATCAGCGTTTGTGTCGAGTCAGTCATTGCTTTTATCGACTCTGCCAACGCCTATACCGAGACTGACATCCGGAATATCGAGAGTAGATTTCGCTCCGTAGAGAGTGGATAGTCATCCGTAGTTGTTGGAGGACAGGGAGTTAGGTGGAATGCACTATTGTTGTGTGGAGAGTAATTTCACACAACGTTTTGCGGACATACGAAGTTCGGCTTTGCCAAATTTTGGCGGAGCGAAGCGTAGCCATATGTCCGCTGTTATATAAAGTGGCATCTATTCGCCGGCTACATCACATAATGGTTCCTTTAACTCGAAAAGTCAATCCCTTTTTAACATGGCTAAGTATTCGTCCGCGTATTTTCCATTCTTAGCGCCTATAAACATTTCTCCCATTTTCACCATCTCTAACGCTAAATACTCACTAATAGCCATTCCCGCTAAGACTCCATCTGCAGCGGCATTAATGAGATGACGGGGACCAGGTATAATGTCTCCACAGGCAAATATTCCCTTCCTGCTGGTTTTCATCTGCTCGTCAACCTTCACGAAATCCCCCATCATCTCGAGTCCCATTTTTCGTGCTAGCTCCGTATTTGGTCTCGTCCCCACACAAAACACCACCCAATTAACCGTCATCTCCTCTTCTGTACCAGTTTTGTTGTTAACCAATACTACCTTTTCAACTTCATCCTCACCTTTAATCTCCTTTACTTCAATGTTATAGCGAATCTTAACCCCTTCTTTTTGTAATCTCTTTACCATTGCTGGATATGCTCTCATTGCCTCCCTGCGATGAACCAGAATGACTTCACTGGCTTCAGTTTTAGCGATTAGAGCGCTTTTAGCCGTTGTATTTCCGCCTCCAACTACCAAAACCCTCTTCCCAGTGAACTTCTCCGAATCACGAACGGCATAATATGACACTCCTTTTCCTATAAACTTCCTTTCTCCTGGGATACCTAGATTCTGCATTTTGCTGCCTGTGGCTAGAATAATAGCTTTTCCTTTATATCGATTTGTTTCGGTAGTAACCACCATTTCGTCAGTATCGATGTTTATAACCTTCTCTTGCTTCAACTCCGCTCCTACGCCGGCAGGTGGAGACAAGGTCACTTGTTTTTCCATATTTTCCATAAGCACTTTGCCATCGCCAGGAGGGAAACCTGGATAATTGGCAACTGTGTAGGCAATAGCTCCCTGCCCACCTACCCAATCACTCTCTATTATCAGAGTGTTCCAACCGTCGAGCTGAGTAAAAATCGCTGCCGAAAGCCCAGCAGGCCCAGCACCAACGATAATTACATCCTTTTCCTTTATATTTTTTTCCATTTTAGCCTCCTTGTCATTTTATTTCTGGTATAAACTCGAAACATAAACAACCACCATTTCATATAACTACAATATTTACGCACAAAGTTTCTTTTATCCTTCCAATTTGGTATGTTATGCGAACAAAGTTTCGCTTATCTTCCTTTGATATGAAATTACACAACTTCCACCACCCAAATTTCCGAATATTTCCCATATCCCGACGGCTCGGAACAAGTTCCCGCGCCGTTCTTTGCTCTACCCCTGAATGCGTAATTGAGACCTTCCGTGAGTTTTTTACCGATTTCAAAGAACGGCTCGTCGAATGTGGCGTTATACATTTTCAAACTCCTTCGGTGTTATTCCGATTTCTCTGATTATTTTTCTGAGTGTTCCCACTTTGATTTCCTTCTTGCATGGAACCTGGACAATTTACCCGTCTGAATCTCTGACCCAGAGTTCATGTGAACCTCGTCCCTGACGATAGAACTTGAACCCGAGCTTTTTCAAGCGAGCGAGCACTTCACGATATTTCATCGGTCGCATATTCAACTCACAAGGACTGGAATCGAAACGGATACGCTTTCGATTTCTCTCTGCTCTTTCAATGGAATTTGCTTGTTTCGCTCGCGCCTGTATGCGATAATCATGTCGATTACACTGATGCAATTTGCGATTGCGTCTTCTGGTATATCCCCCTCTGCGAAAGCGCCCTGAATATCGTCGCATCGAGCCAGATAGCCACCGCCTTCGTTTTCTTGAACGGTAATGTCGAAATCTGCAATTTTCATATAAAATCTCCTAATTTCGTTATCAGCCATAACTTTCCTCATTCATAGGATGTGTTAATTACATTTAATTATATGACCTTTTTTTTGAATGTCAAGCCCAAATATTCTGAAAATGTCTGCTTTCCAGAGATTGTCGCAATTTTACAGCGAAATTTCGGTAATAGATACTTGACTTTATTTTCGATTCGATTTATTATTAAAACGATTGGATTTCGACTAAATTTAAAAAATTCGAGGAGTTGCTATGAAATGTCCCGCTTGCGGAAATGAATTGACCCCCCTGAAAATCGGGCAAATCACTGTCGATGTATGTAAAAATGGCTGCGGCGGAGTCTGGTTCGATAAAGCCGAACTTTTGCAGTTCGATGAACCCGATGAGAAAGCCGGCGAAATTCTTGTGAGTATCCAGCGTAACACCGATGTCGCAGTGAATACCGATGCCAAACACAAATGCCCACGATGCGGAAATATCGTTATGATGAGACATTATTTCACAATCAAGCGCGAGGTCGCTATCGATGAATGCCCGAAATGCGGCGGTATTTGGCTCGATGCCGGTGAATTGGATGCTATTCGCAAGGAATATATTTCTGAAAAATCTCGTGATGAAGATGCGCAGAAATTCATCGAATCTAATTTCGGTAAGAAATTGGATGAAATGACGAGAGAAAGTAAAGAAAAAGCCCAACGGGCTAAAAAATTCGCGAAAATCTTCAGATTTTTGTGCCCGAGTTATTACATCAAAGGAAAACAAAATTGGGGTGCATTCTAAAAATGTATGAATTGAAATTTACATATTATCCACATCCGATTCTGCGACAGAAAAGCGAACCACTGACTTTCTATACCAAACCTAACGACGATATATTAGAACTCATCGAAAATATGAAAAAAGTATGCAAACTACCCCATTTAAACGGAATCGGTCTTGCGGCACAGCAGGTTGGATTGGTGCTACCTGTCGCGATTGTCGGAATTCCGCAAGGAGATAGATACAAACTCATCGGCGTTGTCAATCCCAAAATCATCGAGATAAGTTCGCTTACAATCGTCGGCGAGGAAGGTTGCTTATCGTTCCCGAAATTATTCATTCCAATCGAGCGTCCGAAAAGGATTATAGTCGAGGCATGGTTCGACGATACTAAAAAATTCGAGAAGCGTGAACTATTCGATATGGGTGCTCGAGTGGCATCGCACGAAATCGACCATCTCAATGGAATAGTATTCATCGACCGAACAGATGCCTCGACAAAAATCGAGATTAAGCCGAAACTTCAAAAAATCGCGCGGGATTACCCCGACCAGAAACCGATTTCCCTCGATATCAGTGGTTTGACCACTGCATAGAGTTCTACTTATAAAATTGATTAACGAAACCGTTAAGTGAAAGTGTTATGATTATTTGTTTCTGATGAGTGCGCACTGCTCGACATATGGACAATATTTGCAATTTGTGTTATCGCTTGTGAAATCGAAATTTCCCGAGCAAAATTCGAACAGGATAGATTTGATTTTCTCATCTATATTTTCTATATCGATTCCCATTACAAAATCGGCATACGGACCGTTCCAATCGCGGATACGCGAAATATAAGCCAATCCCGATATATCGAAACCGAGATTGTGCATCAACAAAGCATAGATTTGCAATTGAATTTCCTTATCGAGTTTGAGTTTGCCGATTTTGATATTTTCTTTCGACGATGTCCCGTTTGCATAACCTGTTTTATAATCTATCAGCAGAACCGAACCATCTTCGAGCATATCGATTCTGTCGATTCTTCCAGATATTTTTACGATTTTATTGTCGATATTTATTGGGACAATCAGCGAAAATTCGAATAGAAACGGTAAATTTTTCACTCCTAATTTTTTTGTAAATTCGATTTCTCTTTCGAGAATATTTTTGGCAAAATTTTTATCTGTGAAACCTTTGGTATATTCGAGCACATCGGTCTGCGAAAATGGGATTTTTTTATTCGTCCAATTATTTATATTTAACTGTATAGCAATGAGTTTATTCAATTCACTTATAGCATTGTCTAATGTATTATTACTAACTATTAGATTATCAATTAGATAACTAAACTTATTATTGATTTTTTTATAATAAGAATCGATTATTTCACGCAAATCAGAAATATCGGCTAATTGTAATTTCGGCGGAGCTTCACCAAAAATTCTCTCGTATCGATTACGATAAAATAACTCTAATGCTTTATGAATCGCATTCCCAAGCTCTGTGTATGGAAATGTTTCAGGTTCGGAAGGCGGTTCGGTTTCGCCGACCAAATGTTCTAAAAGATAACGCAAATGACAATTCGAATAAATTTCTAATTCCCGAACACTTATTCGCTTTTTCGACAATTTTTCACTAATCGATATAAAATTTAAATTTTTAATTGTTTCACTATTATTTTCCGATAGAATTTTTATAGCTTCATTAAAAATATTGTCGAATTCGGTTAATTCATATTTTTTCAGCAATCTAAAAATATCTAATGCTGTCGGGATATTTTGTGTCTCGTTATCACCCTTGCAAAATCTAAATATCTCGTCTATGGGTTGGCTGCGGCCGATATCATTTTCATTATCCCGACGAGGATATGTTAGATAAAATTTTTCAGCGGAAATAAGCCCTAAAATAAGCGAAAGATTTTGAACTTGCATTTTATCCGGCACAAATGGGACAAATTCATCATAATTCTGCATCAATATCGCATTTTTTTTGTGATGAACAGGGAAATTGTTCTCGCCAAATCCAACAAAAAATGCGAGTGAACAATCTGTATTTCTACCATTATCAATATCGAAAATTCTCACACCGGAATTGTCGCTACCGCTTTTTTCATTAGTATTTTTCGATATATGAAGAAAACTTCGCAAAAGTTCGATTCCAGAAAGTATATCGAAATTGCCATAACCTTTCGCAAGTTTGTCGCCATCTTTTAAAATCTCTTCCCATTTACTTTGGATGAGCTCTTTTTTATTCCCGTTGTCATCGGGAAATTTCAAAAGTTTTATAGCATCGGCTATTTTACCCAAAAATTCGGGAAATCGATTTGTATTAAACCGCTCACCGAGAAAAACCAACGATTTTATTAATTTCGTTATCGGAACAAAACCGTCGAAATCGGAATTCAGCCAATCTCGCTTATCCATTATTCTGCTGCGGATACTCATTCGTTCGAGTTGTTCGAGTTCTGGAAACTGCCAATTCAATATCGGATGTTTCAGCAAATCGAAAAGTTCTCGCCTGCGCCAGTTCGTCTCGATTGCAGTAATAATTTTAACAAAAAGCATATAGATATCGACTGTGCTATCGGTGATTTTTCTAAAATTGTTCGGGATTTTCGCTCGCTCGAAAGCATTCGCTAAAAGCGGTTCATATCGTTCGGGATTCGGTGTGATGATAAATATCTCATCGGGTGGTATTTTTTGCTTCACCGAAAAATATTTCGCGATTTTTGCGACCAATTCTACCTCACGCTGAACATCGGGAATTTCGAGCAATGCAAAATCTGGAATTTTATTATTCGTCGAAGACAATGCGACATACGCATTCGCAGGATGTCCATTTAGTGCATCGGAAAGCCAATGTCCATCGGCGCTATCGGGGATATTTAATTCGATATTAAAATTTTCTGCAATCTTTTCTATGGATGCAATCCAATTTTTCGGGAAAGCATTTTTAGGACATGGAAAATGGATAAAAACATCGAATTTTTTGCCGAGTGCTTCGATAAAATTTTGCTGGGGAATTGTAAATTCTAAAAAATTCGAGAGGATTATCCTCCTCTTGTTAGCTAATATTTTGGGAATATCTCCCGTAAGCACTTCATTCGATATATTTGTGAAAATATCGCCCGATGTTGCAAATTTTCGCAGAGACAGTTCATCTCTGAAAATTCTATACAATCGAATAGCATCACTCGTTCGATTATCGGATTCGAGTAAAACACTATCGATATCGCTTTCGGTTAAAATGCCTGCCTCATCTAAAACAGTGAATAATTCAACAAGCGATTCCGCAATTCCAGTTTTTCTTTTATACGATTCAAAATATTTTAGAAAATCGCTGTCGAGTAAAATCCTGTGGATAATAGCGAATCGGGTAGCAGGTTTTAGTCGGTCGAAATCGGGAAATAGTTCGATATGAATTTTTTCGACAAAATCCCGCAATGAAAGGATTTTCCATCCGACAATCGCAAAATTCCCCGATTGTTTCTCTAAAATCCTTTCGACATCGCTGCGAAATGGAAACACAAAGATAGTATCATCTGAAGAAAAATCGATATGTTCATTGAATTCGATAGCTATCATATATTTTAACCTATAATTTAATAAAATATTTTTCAAAAGGTTTAAAACACACCACTAATATCGGTAGCATCGGTTGCAGAAAAATTGGAAAAGATTCCCGACGCCCTGAAATCATTTTCCGAGACAAAAAAATGTCGGGAACTTGTCCAACCTTTTTTCGCACAATAACTTAAATTTCACCATCATCGGTCATTACTTCGGGCGCAATAATTTTATTTATATGCTTTATCACTTCATCGACATCGTCGGGATGTAGAGCGAACCATTTGAGTATATCGATATCTGTGGAGATAGCGGATTTTATTCGCGGCTCAATAGCGACAGCTTTATTTAGTTCACTCCAGGCATCTGCATAGCGACATTCGTAAAGAGCGAGAATTGCAAGATTTATATGCGGCAGTGAGGAATATTGCGATTGTCGTTTCAACGCATTAAAAAAGTCGCGCTGAGCTTTATCGTAATTGTCGAGAAGAAAATAGGCATAGCCCCGATTGTTATATGCCAATGCAAAATCAGAATTAATCCCGATAGATTTATCATAATCTTCTATCGCTCCTTTAAGGTCGCCGATTCTTCGCTTAACAACTCCACGATTATTGTAAGATTGCGCCATATCGGGTTTAAGTTCTATCGCATACGAATAATCGGCTATTGCACCCTCATAATCTTTTTTGCTTCCTTTTATTGCACCGCGACTTTGATATGCCTCGGCAGAATCGGGTTTTATCTCGATTGCAAGATTGCAAAACTCGAGTGCGGTATCGTAATTGTATCTCAACCAAAAATATCTCGATAAATTTGTTATATAATAAGGGTCTCTAAAATCCTTTATTATTTCAGCCAATTCTTGAATATCCTCGGAAATATCAACTTCATTATAATCGGTTATAACTTTTTCGGTATAGACATTGTGATAAAATCTATAACTGTCGCCATCACGCTTGATAAATGTGTTCTCGATAAGGTAATGCAAAGCATCGGAAAGATTAGAACGTTCGAGATTGCATCTAAAAAATTTATCAGCGATAAACTGAATTATTTTTTTCTTCCCACGCCATATCTCAATCAATGACAGCATTTTCATCGCTCGTAATATTCCTCGATAAGGATTTTGTAATTTATTGTATCGAGCTTTGATTTTTCGCAAATCGAGCACGATGGAACCCGGTGTGCCATCGAATTCAGCGGTGCTTTGAGCTCCGACACCCTCGGCGAGTTTTATCGCACTATCATCGCTTAAATCGGGCAGACGAATCTGGTCCTCGAAAATATAAAGCCAATCTGTCTTCTGAATCTCGACAAGTTTATATTCATGCCCCGCTCGGATTGTGCCGAGAATTATTAAATTATCCACTCGCTCGGACATCGCAGAAAATATCTCATTGGGCTCCCAAAACGATATATACTGGTCGATATCATCCCAGACGAAAACACAATTTCTCGAATTGATTATTTCAGCAGCTTGCTCGGGGTCGTCTATCGGCTCGGGACGGGGTATAATCACCTGCCATTCGGGATACATCTCCTGCAATTCCGACAATGCCTGAAAAATAGCTCGTGTTTTACCGCCGCCGGGACGACCTATTACAAGTATGTTCTTGCCCGATTCGATGGATTTTATAAAATCGTTGAAACCGATAAATGGTAGATAGAACTTATCATATCGCACAATAAAATGGCTGATATCCAAATCCTCGAGTGAACCTGTATATCTAAAATGCCGTTTCTTTTCGGTAATTGCAGAAGGAATTCCAGTTCTCAATGGAGTAGTAATTTGTCCCGATTCTAATTTTTGAATTTTCTCGGTTAATTCCTCATCGGGCGACAAAATATTGAAAGTAGTGATAAATTCATCGAGATTTGCCGGACTATTAAATTTTAATTCCTCTCTGCGAACTTTTCTAATATCTGCTAAAAGTTCACTAACATTTTGATACCGTAATTCTTTATCTTTGTCGATACATTTTCGCAATATCTCGATAATCCGCTTATTCAAATTTTTAGCTAAATACTTCATCGAAATCTGCGATTTTTGAGTCAAAGTAGTTAAAATTTTAGTAACATTTCCCGAAATCGGCGGTTTCCCTGCAAGTAATGCGTAAAAAACAAGTCCAAGTGAAAAAATATCCGAGCGCCGGTCGATTTCATCACCGCGAGCTTGTTCGGGAGACATATATTGCGGTGTGCCCATTATAGAACCATCCATCGTAATATTGCCGCTCCCTAACTGTTGGGAAGGTTTGCAAAGCCCAAAATCGGTGATTTTAACAACACCCTCGCGGGAAAGCATAATGTTCGATGGATTTATATCCCGGTGAATGATATTTTTACGATGTGCATAAGCCAATCCTCGCGCGGAATTTTCCAAAATCGTCAATGCAATATTCTGAGAAAGTTTTCCACCAGAATCGATTATACTCGATAGCGATAAACCATCGACATATTCCATAACAATATAATAAGCATCATGCTCACGACCGAATTCGATAACGCCGACTATATTTTCATTCGACATCGCACCCAAAACGACAGCTTCACGCTCGAATCGAGTAATATAGGTAGGATTGTCAGCCAATTGCGGATGAAGTTCCTTAATGGCGACAGGACGCCTCAGTGAAAGTTGGATAGCATAATACACGGTTCCCATTCCACCGGAGGCAATCTTTTTTATAAGTCCAAAATTCCCGAGAATCTTTTTCATTTATCGGTCCCCGAATGATAAAAAAAAATAGTGATTTTACGAATATTATGCGATTACTGTTCTTCTGTTTTTGATTTAAAAAACCGATTATTTCGCCCTTGTCAAACAATTTATCAAAAAAACCTTTTTCAGCAATCTTATAAAGCGCTCCATCGAATTGTGAATTTCTTGCATTGGCGCTGGAAAGCGCGGCAGACAAGGAGAGCAAATTCACGATGTCGCTGCCAATTTGAGCGAATAGCATCGAAAAGAATTGGACTCGTTTAACTGAAATGAATTTGATTTTAATGATAATTATTATATAATGATTACAATCCTTAATTTGTAATCGGTGTAAAATATGCCAACTCATGAACAAAAAATAAATAGAATTATAAAACAATTAAAAGAGCGCAAGAGCACTAAACCAGTGTCATTAAAGAAAAAAGCTGTTTCTCATGAAGTTCCTAAACCAGGAGATAAGAGACATTCAGACGAGAAAATCGACATTAGCGACTTGAATGAGATTCTCAATATCAACACGGAGAAACGAACCTGCATTGCAGAGCCCGGGGTTACTTTTATTGATTTAGTAACTGCGACGATGAAATACGACCTTGTTCCTATTATTGTTCCGGAGTTGAAGACCATCACAATCGGCGGAGCGGTTGCAGGCTGCTCAATAGAGTCGATGTCTTACAAACACGGCGGATTTCATGACACTTGCCTCGAATACGAAATAATCACTGCAAAAGGTGATGTGCTAATCTGTACTCCTGACAATGAGAACAACCTGTTGTTCCAGATGGTGCACGGCACTTTCGGAACTCTCGGCATTATCTCAAAACTAAAGTTCAAGCTGATACCAGCCAAGCCATTCGTGAAAGTTATATATGAGAAATACAATAATATCGAAGATTATAAATCAGCCATATGGGGACACTATGAGAATAAGGATGTTGATTTCATGGATGGAATTATTCACTCACCAACAGAATATGTGCTCAGCGTGGCGAATTTTATCGATGAAGCTCCCTACATACATAATTATGACTGGATGAGAATCTACTATCTAAGCACGAAAAAAAGAAAAGAGGATTACCTCAAGACACCCGACTACTTTTTCAGGTATGACAAGGGTGTTACTAATGTAAATCCCAAAACCTTCTTGGGCAGGCTCTTCTTCGGAAAGTTCATAAACTCTACAAGAACACTGAAATTAGTTGAAAAATTTCGCCACTTGATTCCATCTGACAAAATCCCTATCACAGTCGATGTCTTCATACCATTTTCGAAAGTCAGCAATTTTATGGAATGGTATAAAAAAGAAGTGAATCATTTCCCGTTATGGTGTGTGCCATACAAGCTTGTCAGGGGATATGAATGGGTATCTGATGGTTTCTTGCACAAGATGAACGATACATTAGTCTTGGATATTGCCATCTATGGAATGAAAAAGAAGGATGATAAAAACTATTACAAAATCATAGAAGATGAACTGATGAATATCGGAGGGATTAAGACTCTCATCTCGAGCAATTATTACTCTGAATCAGACTTCTGGAAAATTTGGAATAAGGAAAATTACGATAAGGTCAAGCGCAAAACCGACCCTGACAATATTTTCCGTGACCTTTATACAAAGACTTGCAGAACAATGATGGGATTGGAAAGGTAAGACTACCATTAAAAATAACCTGAATTACAATGATGAAAATATTTGCATAATAGAAAATATCGTATATTTTATTTAGATTATTATGCTTAAGCAATTAAACTTATTTTATAAATCATGCTAATCGTGTAATAAAAAAATAAATTTCAGGGGAAAATTATGAAAAAGATATTATTTGCCATTTTAATCGCCGCAGGATTATCATTAGCGATTTCACCATCGAACGATGCAGGAACTACCGCTTTCCCATTCCTATTGAAAAGCGATATTGGAACGAAAGCATCGGCACTCGGCGGCGCATGGGTCGGCTGGGGAAAATCTGCCGATGGATTCGCATATAATCCAGCATCTTCCGGATTCGGAAGGAAACGCTCGGTTACCGCATCGTTCGGCAATTTTTGGGGACTGTTTAATGCAGGTTTTGTAGGATATTCTCAAAAACTCGATGACCACAATTCAGTTTCCACCGGTTTGAATATCGTTTCCTATGGCGATTTCACAGAAACCGATATCGATGGCAATGAAACCGGTAATTTCTCTGGAAGCGATTTCGAATTCATCGGTTCTTATGCCAGAAGATTAAATAAAAATATCGCAGTCGGAATGACAGGAAAATTATTGTATTCGGGAATCGACACATTTTCAGCATCGGCAGCGGCACTCGATATCGGAATAATGTATCGCGATAGAAGAGATAATGCTCGCGCAGGTATCGTGATTTCAAATCTCGGTGCGATGATTTCAACTTATAGCAACGATAAACCGCCATTGCCCTGGACAGTAAAAATCGGTGGATATTACGATTTACCGGGATTCCCCGGTGAAATCGGTGCACAGGTCGAAACAGCAAAGGATGTGGATATTTGCGCACGCGCAGGTATCGAATTCGATTTCCTAAAACCAGTGTTTTTCAGAATAGGATATATATATCATTCCAAACCAGAAGAAGACCCATCGAATTCCGAACAGCTTAATGGTCTTACAGCCGGCGCCGGTATAGATTACAAAAAATTTACATTCGGATATTCGATTCAAAATTACGGAGTGCTCGGTTTTGTTCATCGAGCCGAAATCGGATACACAGCATTCTAACACCCTTCGGGTGTTCTCTTTGTGCAACTTTTCTTACCGATAGAATCGGTAATTCATTGTTGCACCCGACTAATCAAAAGAATTTTTCAACCGATTAAGAAGAACCGAAAGTTCTTCAGAAAAGTTTGAATATTTTCCACCCCTTCGGGTGTTCTCTTTGTGCAACTTTTCTTACCGATAGAATCGGTAATTCATTGTTGCACCCGACTAATCAAAAGAATTTTTCAACCGATTAAGAAGAACCGAA
>JAGGZE010000061.1 GCA_021162205.1 bacterium | reverse complement strand
TTGATTTGTCGGGTTGCCAGATGAATGCGCGGGATGTAGGAGACATCTCCCGATGTCGATTATCACGGTCGGGAGACTGTTCCCACACAACATTCCCCCGCAAATCGTATATCGCAATATTCGTAGGGGTTTGGCGCGCCAAACCCCTACCGTCAGAAACCGTGATGGAAATAGATGAATTGAACGGATTAGGATAGGCGGAAATAGAAAATTGTTGTTTTGAAATACAATTTTCTCGGATATTCCTTTTCCCTAAAAATCTTGTTATTAATGTATCATAACCGACATTTTCAATATATAAAAGATATGGATGAAATGGGTCATCATAATAATATGCTAAAAGTTTATAGGGAGACCAATTATCAAGACCTGAGTACTCAATATTAGAAATGGTATCATTAATGCAAATATTTGCTGTACTGGTGTCAAAACCTCTTGTGGATAAGTTATCATTGGATTTGAAAAATTCAGTGGAAGAACAGTTATATTCATCATTTCCATTTGTAAGGCACGAATCCCCCATAGCAACACTATATGCAGCGGAGGAATCGAATGTAGTATTATAATAACAATAATCTCCTGCATCATAATTTCCATTATAAACATAGTAGATACTATCAATATCTGAACTATCATTGGCTCTATCTATTGCATTTTGAAATGCGAGTTGTCCATAAAATGTTGTATCTAGCATTCCATCTATGGTCGACCAATATATGCTAACCGCTTGGAATAATTTTGCTTATAAATAAAAAACTTTTTTTTCCAAATGGTCGGGATAAAAATTTTGATAGCATTTGGGCTGGAATTTCAGACAATTAAATCACGATTTCACTAAATTATCGAGCGAACTTATACAATCTCGCCGATTTTTCGATATGGGTGAGGAATAACGACTTTTTGAAGCAACACGCCATTGGATTTTGGATATTCTGCCCCGAGTTCGACAGCGGATTCTACCGATGCGACATCGCCGGTTAGTGTAACGAAAGATTTTCCACCGAGACCGACTGCGGGACGAATTTCGAGAAGTTGAACATCGCCTGATTTCGCTGCGATATCGGCTGCCATAACGCAACTAACAACCGTGTATGTTTCGATTATACCGAGTGCCTCACCGAGCGATGCCCCGGTCGTAGCGGTGAACGCTGGAATCACATCGGGATGGAGATTAGGGATGACTATATGGTCGATACAGGATGTTTTTGCGATAGCGAGACCTGCATCGACAGAATCCTCGATTGGCTGAACGAGCCCTGCGACTATCGTCAGGAATTTCCCCGAACAAATAGTTTTAGCCATAAGCAACCGAACCTCGGCTGCCTTAATCATAGCATCGGTGGATTCTAATCCTTTGGCTATGCTATTAAATTCGAGTAGTCCAATACTGTGATTCAACTAATCTCCTAACTATAGCGAATAATAAAGGGAGCGTCCCCGCAATAGAAACGCTCCCAGGATACATTTCAATTATTTACTTTCATCTTTTGTAGCAGGTGGTTTCGCAGTAGTGTCGTTTTCATATTTCGATTGGTCGATTGTTTTCGCAATCTCATCATCGAAAATTTTATACGAATATTTTTTCTTTGCCTGCTCTATCCAATTCTCATAGAAATCTTTGCGTAATTTGGTAAGAAGATTGCTTCGGATTCTGCTTTTTACCTGCTCGAATTGCTTTCTCTCGGGTGGTTTAACATCTATAAGTTTTATAACCGAATATTTATTCTTGATATTTATAGGTTCGGGATAAACTTCACCAGGTTTTAGTGTCATTGCGGCTTTGTAAAGATTTGGGTATCGTTGAGAGTTAAAATATCCGAGGTCGCCACCCTTATCTTTGAGATATGTGCGCTCGGTATATTTTTTAGCGAGTTCTTTTATATCGGCACCATTCTTGATTTTCTTAATTAAATTCTTTGCCTGTTTTTCATCGCCGACCTGAATCTCGATTGCATGAACCTTAGTGGAATCGATGAAAGAATCGGGATTGGCATCGTAAAATGCCTTAACTTCATCATCGCCGACATTTAAATCCTTAAATAGAAAATCCTTACGGAATTTCGCAACTATTTTGCCAGTAATTTCCTTGTCATATAGTTCCTTATAATATTCGTCATTTTTCACATTTAATTCTTCAGCCGCTTTTTCGATTAAAAGCTGTTGTGGCAGTATTCTAATGAAATCCTCGACACTCTTTTCATCGACAAATTTAGGTTTGCTGGTTGGAGGTATTTTCCTGAATGTCGTATCGAGGTCGTTTATTGTTAAATTTCCATATTTATAACTTGCCAATGGCAGTTTTTTATCATCGAGAGAAAATGGCAGTGCGGTTATCGGATTTAATGTATCGGTCATCATTTGTGCATATCTTTGAACGACTAATTTTACATTGTCCGTATTAAATTTGAAATTTGCATCGCTCTTGATTTTTTCGATAAAATCTTGCGCCAATTTGGTTTCCTGTCCTCTTTTGAGATGAGCGATAATTTTATCGCGTTCCTGTTCGAGTGGTTTTATCTGGTCGTTTGGGATTTTCTCGATAACTTTGATAATATGCCAACCGAACCGTGTCTTAACAGGTTTGGATATCTGTCCGGGTTCGAGAGCGTATGCGGCATCCTCGAATGGCTGAATCATTTCCATCGCCGAGAAAAGTCGAAGGTCGCCGCCATGTCCCTTACCAGATGGGTCGATTGTGAACTCATTGGCGAGTGTATCGAAATTAGCACCATTTTGTAGTGCCTTATAAAGTGAATCGGCAAGTTTTTCATTTTCAACAAGAATATGCTTGGCATGTATTTTTGTCTTCATTCTTGCATATGCCTGGTTAATTTTGTCTTCAGTGGGGTCGATAGCTTTATCGGTTACAACAATCTTATAGAGAACGCGGCTTAATCTTTGAGGATTTGTTTTAGCAAGGTCGGCTACAATATCCTCATCCTTATCGAGTTCCTGCTCATAAGCCGCCGCAAGAAATAACTTTTCGGTAGCAAGTCTCTCCACGCTATCCTTGCGCTTCTGAAGTTCCTCGTCATAGGATTTATATTTTCTCGGTCTCATTGTTTTCTCTAAATCATCCGTTGTAATAGTGAATTTGCCGACTTTCGCAACAACTCCCTCTTGATGACCGACACATCCGCCGAATAGAATCGCCATCAAAATGATGCTCATCAGCATAAATAAACCACGACGCATAAGAAACCTCCTTTTATGTTTTTTACTCAAAATGAAAATTTAGATGTTAGATAAGCATTTATTTCTATACGCGCAAGAAAAATTATCCTCTTTCTCAAAATTTTTTCCCCACCTTTTAGGTGTTTTCTTTCCATTGCGTTTTTCTGAATCCCGATGAAGTCGGGACCTGACAACCAAGTTGTCATTCCTTGCAACGCCAGCTCAATCAAATAAATTATCAACACCCGTTCGGGTGTCTTCTTTGTGCAACTTCCCTTGCCTTTGGCAATTCCCTGTTGCACCCGATTTATAAAAATAACATTTCAGCCAATCAATAATAACCGAAGGTTCCCTCATCCGTCCCGACCAGTCGGGACACCTTCTCCCAACAAGTGGGAGAAGGAACAGATGCCGAGCATTTCCTTAAAGTCCTTCTCCCATTCACTATGAGAAGGATTTAGGATGAGGGAAATC
>JAGGZE010000079.1 GCA_021162205.1 bacterium | reverse complement strand
GTATGTATATGATACTCGGTGGAACTCTGGGGTCGTTAGCGGGCGCGTTCTTTGCTGGTTCTATTCCAACAAGAATTTTGGCAATTATATTTGTTATCGTTTCGATTATAACAGTGTTAGGAATTTACCTCGATAGAATAATGCCGAATTTCTCGAAAAAAATAGCTGCGACTTCATCGAATATCTTTATCGGTGCATTCCTCCTGAATTTAATAACGGGGATGCGTGGTGGAAGCGGTGGTTCTTTGTTTCCACCTTTCCTAAAAGCGATGAAACTCGATGTTCATAGAGCAATAGCCACATCGTTATTCGTAACAATTTTCACTGCGGTAGCAGCGTTGTTCATATATTTGCATAGAGGCAATATAATCTGGATACCGGCATTTTCTGCTGTTTTTGGTTCGATTATCGGTGCAAGAATCGGAAGTAAAATATCGTTGAAAACAAAACCTATGTGGTTGGAAATAGGTCTCTCGGTCTTTGTGATAGCTCTTGCACTATTGATAATTTACAAAACAATGTAAAATGAAATCGAAAAGATTACATATATATATTTTTTTACAAATCGTTTTTGCAATTTTTATCGGCTGCTCGGAAAACGAATCCGTTCATTCCCGTCGATGGATATATTTCGATACGGTGGTCGGTTTAAAAATATACGGCAGTCCAGCAGATAACCAATCTAACAAAATATTCGCAATAGCGAAGGATGAATTCGCATATTGGGATTCACTGTTAGATGTGTATTCGGATAAATCGGGATTGTTCGATTTGAATTCATCGCCGGCAGGGACTGTGAAAATTTCGTCCGACCTCGCAGAAATACTCCGACAAAGTCTCGAATGGCGAGCATTAACCGATAGTGCATTGGAGCCGAAAATCGGGCATATTGTCGAACTGTGGGGAATCGGCAAGGGCAAAAAATATATTCCACTGCAAAGTTCGATAGATTCCGCATTGAATCTAATCGAAAAATCTAATCTGATTTTTGTCGATGATACGACCGCAATTATTTCAGGCGATATACGAATCGATTTGGGTGCATTCGCCAAGGGTTTCGTGGTCGATAGAGTCTATGAAAAAATTCTACCGATGTGCAACAATAATCCACTAATAGATGGTTTCCTTATCGATGCCGGCAGAAATATTCGCGGCTGGAATAGAAATCGAAATTTTACAATCGGTATCGCAAATCCGCGTGGCGATGGTATTGTAGGCGAATTCGAACTTCCACAATCGTTCGGCTGTGCATCGGCTGGGGATTATGAGCGATATTTTATCCTCGATGGTATCCGATACCATCACATTTTCGATTCTAAAAACGGCTACCCTGCGAGAGGTGCAAACAGTTGCACAGTCGTCGCATACGATGCACTCACCGCCGATGCTCTTTCTACCGCTGGAATTATTCTCGGGGAAAATATTGAAAAAATTATCGACAAATCGAAAATTTCGGTTATTTTGTTTTTTGAACGAAATGGAAAATTGGAAAATCAAAGTTTTGGGAAAGTGAAATTTTTGAAATAAGGAGGCTTAATAATGCGTAAGTCGATGATTCTGCTGCCATTGATTTTAATTATTTTAATCTATGGGCAAGGATATAATCAATATGAGCAGGAATCCGGGTTCAGTCCCGATATCGGAATGAAGGCGATTGCGGGAAAGGTAGCTATATTATATGTTTCGAGTGATTATGGGATTACTCCTTGTTTTGGAATTTGGGCGGATTTAGGACATTTCACCAAAGAAATCGGCCTCGATGCAGGCGTGGAATATTGGAACGCTGGAAGAACCGAACTCGAAGCTACCGTGCAAAAATCCGATATCGGAATTTATGCCACAATTAAATACGATGTCGATATCGAAAAAATTCGTCCTTTTCTCGGTGGTGGACTCGGTGTTAATATCTACAAGAAAAAATATCCCGATGAATGGGATAGACCCGATGAGAAAAAAAATAAACTCGAACTTCACATAGATATGGGAGCGAGATATAGCATTCATCCTAAAATCGACCTCGAGGGCAGATTCAAGGCAAATTTCTCCGATGTAAGTGCTTATGGATTGCACATATCCGCGCTGTTTAAGGTCGGAGAGAAATAAATTATCTCGATTACATTTCTCTATTTGCCTTTATAATATTTAATGGTATTTTCAAACGATATGAAAAAACAAATAATAATAAATATAATTTTCGCGGTTTTGCTGGCAGGATGCGCAGGACATAGAACTACCACTACGGAACTTACCGACGAGCAAATTTATAACCGAGCGAAAGAATATTTTGACAATGGAAAATATTCGAAAGTAATCGAGATGCTGAACGAACTTCGTTATTCGCCATCGGTTTGGGCTGATGATGCTCACTTGTTGACCGCTAAGGCATATATCGAATCGGGGCAGCCATCGCTTGCCACAGCCGAACTTAAATGGCTTGTAAATCAGTATTCGCAATCAGAACTTGTAGAAGAGGCATCGTTTTTGCTCGGTAATGCTTATCGGCTTGCATCACCACGAGCGGAACTCGACCAGGAATACACTCGGAAAGCAATCGATGCCTATAACGATTTTTTAGATTCCTATCCGATGTCATCGTTTGCCGATAGTGCCGATGCGGGAATTAAACTTTGCAGGGAGAAACTCGCTCACAAGCAATATCTTTCCGCCGAACTTTACTATAAAATGAAAAAGGATTCGGCTGCGATTATATATATAAACGACATCAGAACAAAATATGTCGACACAAATTGGCGTCTATGGGCGGATTATCTCGAAGCGAAAATAAGAATTCGGCAGGATAATTTAGAGAGAGCTAAATTGCTTCTGCAAAATATTCTCGCAAACAATCCAGATGAAAAACTTCGGAAAAAATCACAGAAATTATTATCTAAATGTTCCGATTAATTTTCAAACAATGGTTTTGAATCATCGATGCAAAATGAACACAACATCACTTTCATTATATTTCCGCGGCACAAGAGGAAATCCCGTCTTTGTCGGAAGGAAACTTGTGCAAAGAAAACACCCTAAGGGTGCTATAACCCCATTCGATTTTGAAGAATTTCAGGTTGCTCCCGTTTTCTTCGAAGATACCATCTTAATGCCTCCGACTGCGCATCCTTGCCAAACACTGCAAGCAACAAAGACCGATAACATAAATATCGTTCTAAAATAGTCTCTTTTTTATCACTTTCGTCCATTTTGCCTCCTTCGATTAACATAATATTAAAAAAAGGGCAATTGTCAAGCCCATATTTTTATAATGTTCGTAATAGACAGTGAGACAATAGGTTAGTTAATATCATTAAAATACGATTTTATGCTTTTTATCGACTTAACACCGAGATTAGCGATTGTATCCAATTTATTCGATTCGTATAAATTTAGCAATTTTTCGATTGAACCGATACCATTATCGGTAATACATTTCACTTTTGCCCCTGAAATCGGAAGTTTTTCTAACATCTCCAAAATCTCTGAGGGCAATTTGGATTTTACTTGCTCGAGTTTTTGCAATTTACCTGTTTCGAGAATTTCACCGATTTTTTCGATTATTATTTTGCCGACACCTGAAAGTTTTGCGAGTTCACCCGAACGATAAAGTTCATCGACCGGCTTGTTTGCTTGTTCGATAGAACGAACAGCTTTTCGATATGCTATAATTTTGAACCTGTTCTCACCGAGATATTCCAAAATTTTCGCAAGTTCGAGTAAAATATTTTTCACGAGTTCTGTTTTACTATTCATTTTAATCACGAGTTCTTGCGTAGATAAATGGTTTATATATTGGGCGATTCGTGAATTACCCCTATTGTTCGCTCCACATTTTCAATGCTTTACGGACAAGTTTCATCGTTTCCTCCGCACGAATACGAGCTCGCTCGGCTCCATCTGCTAAAATTTTTCGCAGCTTTTCTCTATCGGTAAGTAATTGCTCGCGCTTTTCCCTGAACGGTGTAAATTTCTCGATAATTCTATCCGCTAAAAGCTTTTTGCATTTGACACATCCCCATTCGGTGTTTCCGCTTTCGCAATCGGACTTTATTTTATCGATTTCATCGGGAGCGTAAATTTTAAGCAATGCAAACACAGGGCAGGTATCGGTATGACCTGAATCTCCCCTGTGAATTTTCGTCTCGTCGGTATAATAACTCATCACTCGCTTTTTGATTTTATCCGGCGGGTCGCCCATACATATATGATTGTCGTAGCTTTTACTCATTTTTCGCCTGTCTGCACCGGGGATATATGGAGCATCTGAAAGCAATGCCTCTGGTTCGGGGAAAACATCGCCGTAAATATAATTGAACCTTCGGACAATTTCCCGTGTGAGTTCGAGATGCGGCAACTGGTCTTTACCGACAGGCACACCATCTGCACGATAGATAATAATATCGGCGGTTTGCAGAAGTGGGTAACCGAGAAATCCATACGAATCGAGTCCGAGAGTTTCTACTTTTTCCTTATACGATGGCACTCGTTCGAGCCAGGGTATCGGTGTAATCATCGAAAGCAACAGTTGAAGTTCGGCATGCTGTTTGACATCGGATTGCACGAATATTGCAACTTTTTCGGGGTCGAGTCCCGCAGCAATATAGTCAGCAGTGATTTGATAAATCCGCTCCACGATGTCGGCTGTGTTCTCGTAAGCTGTTGTCAATGCGTGCCAGTCGACTATGCAGAAATAAATCTCATATTTCCCGCTATTTTGCAAATCGACCCAATTTTTCAATGCTCCTTCGTAGTTGCCGAGATGAAGCATTCCAGTAGGTTGCATGCCGGATAGAAGCACTTTTTTCTTGTCGGTCATAATTTTCTCCCATCGAAATTTTTATGAAAATAATCGTTAAATGTTTCTGGTCAAGAGATAAAAATAGTAGTATTTTTCATTATTTAAGATGATTATTGAAAAATATATTCATTTTGTTAAATTGATTTGCCAGAATGTCGACATCTCGTTAAATTGATTTTACGAAATGCAATTGTGATACTCACTTTTCAATCTAACTAAAATTGTTATGAAAAAACTTCTTCTTATAAATCCGTGGATATACGATTTCACTGCGTTCGACCTTTGGAGCAAACCGTTGGGGCTTTTATATATCGCATCGATGCTCGAAAAATTCGGCTATGAAGTCCGATTCATCGATTGCCTCGACAGACACGCTTCGGTGGAAAAATCGAAATCGAGAAAATATGGAATCGGGAAATATCGACGCACGAAAGTTCCCAAACCCGATATTTTAAGCCATATCCCACGCAATTTCGCAAGATATGGTATCGATGAAAATTATTTTATCGAACTACTCGAAAAATACCGCGATTCCGATGCTGTGCTGATTACCTCTATTATGACATATTGGTATTTGGGAGTAAAACGAGTGAGTGAACTCGTGCGAAAAATTTTACCGAATGCCCCGATTATACTCGGTGGAATATACGCTACACTTCTCCCAGAACACGCAAAAAAAGTGATAAAACCCGATTATATCATAACAGGTCCCGGTGAAATAAAAATTCTCGAATTGCTTTCGCAAATTTTCGATATCCCACTCGATAGAACGAAATTGCCGCAAACTCTCGATGATTATCCATTTCCAGATTTCGATTTGATAAATCATCCCGATTATCTCGTGATACTGACATCGCGGGGATGTCTGTTCGATTGTTCATTTTGCGCACAGCGACTGATTTCGATGCCATTCGCTCAACGCAGTGTAGAAAATGTCATCGCCGAATTCGAGTATCGATTCGATAAATTTCACATTAAAGATTTCGCATTTTACGATGATGCATTGTTTTTGAATAAGGAAACCCACATCGAGAAAATTCTTATGAAGTTGATTGAAAAAGGGTTGAATCTCAGATTACATACGCCCAATGGCCTTTTTGCGAGGGAAATCGATAAAAAACTCGCCGAACTTATGCACAGTGCAGGTTTCGAGACAATTCGGCTGAGTTTCGAGACATCGAACGAATCTCGCAGAATCGATATGTCGTCGAAAATCAGCAATTCCGATTTGGTTCGGGCAATCGAAAATCTCGTCGATGCTGGATATAGTCCGAACGAAATCGATGTCTATGTTATGATGGGTTTGCCGAACCAATCTTTCGACGAAGTTCGCGAAAGTATGATGTTCGTTCATAGTTTGGGTGCGAAAATCAGATTGGCGTCGTTTTCGCCGATTCACGGAACGAGAGAATTTCAAAAGGCGGTGAGGATGAGTTATATTCCTGAAAATATCGACCCGTTACTCACAAATAAATCTATATATCCACTGGCTAAAAATTCCGCAGAAATCGAACAATTTCAACTATTGCGCACTATGGCAAAAAAACTGAACGATACTGCCTATGTATAGAATTTAATCCCGCAAATCGAAAATAAATTCCAAAAAATATTAAAAAAATCTTGACAGGAACTCTATCCGAATTTATTTTCTGAATGTTAGAATATTCTAACATATATTCAATATACTAATATATATTAATACTTCTAACTATATTATTATGCTCTATTGTGTCTGAGTGAAAATTAAAAAATCGAAAGGATGGTTCGATGAAAAAATGCTATCGGTTGCGTTTATCGTTGAATTTTTAAAACATTACAAATCTGTTGTTAAAAAATCAAAAGGAGCAGAAAATGACTAAACTCAATAAATTATGCCTGTTTTTATTACTATTGCCTATCATAATTTTTGCGGGTAATTCCGACAGATTCGGTAAAATCGAGGGGAAAGTGTTCGATAAAAACACAATGAATCCATTGCCATCGGCGAATGTAATTATCGAGGGGATATCTTTTGGATGTGCGACCGATATCGATGGTAAATACTCGATTCCCGATGTGCCGACAGGTGCATATAAAGTCATCGTATCGATGATGGGTTATAGAGTTATGGAAAAAACTGCGGTGGTTCTTCCAGACCAAACTGCCAAATTAGATTTTCCGTTAATCGAATCTCCTCTCGAAACGGAGCCACTCGTGGTAACAGCGACAAGGACACCGAGATATATAAAGGATGTTCCTGTCAGAACCGAAGTGATAACGAATAAAATGGTCGAGGAAAAAAATGCTGCGAATCTTTACGAGGCATTAGATGGTCTTCCAGGTGTGAGGGTAGAACAACAATGTTCCTATTGCAATTTTAGTATGGTTCGACTCGAGGGATTAGGTCCCGACCATACTCAAGTTTTAATCGATGGACAACCTACCTATTCTGGGCTGGCGAGTGTATACGGTCTTCAACAACTTGGAACAGCGGATATCGATAGAATAGAAATCGTGAAAGGTGCGGGTTCGGCTCTTTATGGCAGCGGTGCTGTTGCCGGAGCTATAAATATCATTTCCAAAGAACCATCTCGAATACCGGAAACAAATGTTAGTATGGAATTCGGGAATTATAATACTTATAATTTTAGCTTGTTCGCATCGAAAAAAATAAACAAGACCGGCATTATATTAACAGCCCAAAAGCACGGCGGCAATGCTATCGACCAGAGCGGCGATGTCGAAAGAAAACCCGATGGATATTCCGACAGAGTCAAAAGCAACAATATGAATGCAGGATTCAAAATAACTGCCGATACATTATTTGGAAATGACCGATTGACAATAGATGGCAAAGCGGTATATGAATATAGACAGGGCGGTTTGATGACAGACGATACTTACGATAATCCCTTCACAGAATCTACCGAACGAATCATAACAAATAGGTATGAATCAAAACTCGGATATAATAAAATATTCGAGTATGACAATGAATTAAATTTTACTTTAGCAACCACTTTTCATCGCCGTAATGCGACAAACGATACATACCTCGGAGACTATATGGCTACTCATCACGATTCTGTCCCATCGATAGATGAAATGCGTCCATATATCGCCGATGAAAATCTTTATGCACTGAATTTAAATTACCTGCAACCATTTCTAAAAAAGCACCGATTTCTTTTCGGTCTTCAGTATTCACATAATCGACTCGAGGAAACAGGTAAATATGTCGTTGTCGATGAAGACGACCCCGATTATGGCACTCCATACACATCTACAAGTGATAAGCACGCCGATGAATTCGGTGCATATATTCAGGATGAATTCTCATTGATAGAACCGATATTGGAAATTGTTGCTGGAGCGAGATACGATTTTCACAATTCCGAGGATAATTTCAGAGGTTCGGGAGATGTCGCTCCCGAGGGAGTGCCGCCTGTAAAATATAAGGAATCCGCATTCAATCCTCGTTTCGCAATCAAATATAGACTATTTCAAAATTTGACATTACGAAGTAATATAGGGACAGGCTTTAGAGTTCCCTATGGATTTTCCGAAGACCTGCATTTGTGCAGCGGTTCACCGAGAGTATGGAAAGGAACAGACCTTAAACCGGAAAAATCGCTAAGCATCAATTTCTCGATGGATTATGGAACAGATAAATTGAATTTGAGTGCGAGTGTATTCCACACCGAGCTCGATGGGAAAATCGGTTTCGTCGATGCAAGCGAAGCGGCGAGAAGACTCGGCTATACTTATGAATGGAAAAATATCGATGACGCTTATGTGCAAGGAATCGAAATGGGCGGAAGTTTCCTATTAGTCGATAATTTAAGATTAGATGCCAATTTCACAATCAATGATGGCAAATATAAACACGAAAGAGAAGATTGGATAGAAACTCCATATCATAGTGAAAGCAAATATATCTCCAGAATTCCTCGCTATACGACAGGGCTTAAATTCAGTTTCACACCTATGAACTGGGAATTTATGCTTAATGGAAATTACCAGGGACCGGTATATATAGATTATCACAGGGATGACGAAGAACCGACGGAAATTAAAAAGACAGAGCCATATCTAATTGTCGATGCGAAGGTATCGAAACATTTATTCGGCAAATTCACTATATTCATAGGTTCAAAGAACATGACCGATTACATTCAGCCCGAAAGACATACGGACGATGCGGCATTCATCTATGCTCCATTATTCGGCAGAACAATCTATGGCGGCATCAAAATTAAGATTTAAAAAAATATAATTTACACCTTCAATAAAAGTTTGACAGCCCTCCGATTCGATAGTATTTTGTTTGAGTTTAAATTTAAAGATTATCGGGAGGCGAAATGTCGAAACTCACGAACGAAAACGATGCACAGGCAGCGGAATTTCTCGGCGAAGCGGTCGAGACAATAAAGGGTCAGATAAGCAAACGAATTGTCGGGCAAGAACAGGTTATCGAGCAACTTCTAATCGCACTGCTTTCGGGCGGGCATGTGCTTCTAATCGGTGTCCCAGGACTCGCTAAAACATTGATGATTTCCACACTCGCCGAGGCACTCGATTTGAAATTTTCACGAATCCAGTTCACGCCCGACTTGATGCCATCGGATATCACAGGAACCGAGGTTTTAGAACAGGACCGCACGACAGGCGAGAGATATTTTAAGTTCGTCAAAGGTCCTATTTTCGGGAGCATAATTTTAGCGGATGAAATCAATCGAACACCGCCGAAAACACAGGCGGCACTGCTTCAATCGATGCAGGAACACGAGGTTACCACCGGCGATAAGACATATAAACTGCCCGACCCATTTTTTGTGCTGGCAACACAGAATCCAATCGAGCAGGAAGGCACATATCCATTACCGGAAGCTCAATTAGATAGGTTTATGTTCGATGTCAATATCGACTATCCCAGCGAGGATGAGGAGGTCGAGGTTGTCAAACAAACTACGGGTGCGAGCGAGCAGGAAATTAAGCCAGTTCTTACCGCCGAGGATATTATCGATTTACAAAAACTTGTGCGAAGAGTTCCCGTTTCGGATAGACTCGTCGAATTTGCGGTGAGATTATCGAATCACACTCGTCCGAAACGCACAGAACTCGATTTTGTGAGAAAATATGTCCGATGGGGAGCGGGTCCGCGAGCGAGCCAATATCTTATTCTCGGAGCGAAAACCCGCGCTATTTTATATGGCCGGCTTACGCCATCGCTCGACGATGTTAAAGCGGTCGCTTATCCTGTTTTCAGGCACAGAATTATCACATCGTTTAATGCGGAAGCCGAGGGTATTTCAACCGACGATATAATCGAAAAACTTTTGGCTGAAATTTCAGAATAAGTAAATTAAACTTTCTTTCAATTTATAATTTATGTTCATCGAACGGGTAGAAATATTCGGTTTCAAATCGTTTGCGAAAAAAACCGAGCTGAAATTCGGTCCAGGTCTTTGCGTAGTGATGGGTCCCAATGGTGTCGGTAAGAGTAATATTTTCGATGCTATCCGCTGGGCAATCGGCGAGCAACGACTTTCGCTTCTGCGTAGTTCTATGCTCGAGGATATCATTTTCGATGGTTCCGCTCAAATGCGTTCACTCAAATTTGCCGATGTCTCGGTTCAGTTAGCCGATGCAGAAGGATTGTTGCCATACGATATTAAAGCCGACAAAATCCGAATTGTCAGGCGTGCATTCCGTGAGGGCGACAGTCAATTTTTCATAAATGGTGCTCCGATGAGACTTAAAGATATCCGCGGGATTCTCACATCGGTCGGACTTGGAGATGTCGGATATGCCGTTATCGATAAGGAAATGATTGCCAAAATGATAGATGGCTCGACCGAGGATAGACGCACTTTGTTCGAGCAGGCAGCGGGTATCGCCAAATATAAATCCGATAAAGCCGCGACTCAATTGAAACTAAAAGCTACTCAAAACGATATGATTCGTGTCGAAGATATTCTGCGTGAGATATCCGAACAGGAAGCGATACTCAGAAGACAGGTTCTTCGCGCAAGACGATATAAGAAAATCCAGCAACAGGTAAAAGAAATCGAATTGCAGCTTATCGCCGGGAAAGTTTATACTCTTGAAAATGAGCGTAAAGGATTTTCTGCAGAACTCGAACAGAAGGAATTGGAAATTCAAAAAGTTTTGACGGAACTTGCCCAATTTCGAGCTGAAATCCAGAAATATTCAGCGCAGCAAAATGAAATCGAGACCAAACGCAATCAAATCGAGCAGGAATATCGGCGGTTATCCACACAAATATCGCAGAACGAGCGGGAAATTGCTGTTTTAGAGGAACGAGTCAAAAATTCCCATCGAGCTATCGAAAATTCCAAATCTGCTCGTATGGAAATCGATTCCAATGTGGAAAATGCAAAAATCGAATTGGGAAAAAATCGGCAAGTAATTCAGCTTAATCGTGAAAGGTTGACCGAAGCCGAAAAGATTATCAAAAAAATGGAAAATGAAATCGGTCGACTCGATAAAAATATGTTATCGATGCGGAAACAAAAAACAGAATTAGACGGGAAAATAGGGAATATAAATAACAAAAAAATAAGTCTTCAGAACCGAATCGCATTTGCAAAAGCTGAATTAGAAAAATATCGAGAGCAAAAAGAAAAACTTCAAAACCAAATCGAGAAACAAGATAGCACAATAAATGAATTGAAATCGAGTCTCGACAATATCGAGAAGCAAATTTCAAAATATTCTGATGAATCCACCGAACTCGGTGAAAAATTGCAAATATCCCGTCAGAAATATTTAGAAATTTCATCGGCACTCGAAACGAAAAAAAACGAACTGTCCGAAATCAAGCAAAAAAAATCTCAAATTCTCGGCAGACTTCAAGAACTCGAAGGCATCGTAAAAAGTGGTCGGGATATAGGTCGTGGTGCACATATTCTCGCAGAAAACAGCGAAAAGTTCGGAATAATCGGGATTGTCGCCGATTTAATCGATGTGAAACCGCAATATTCTGCGGTTGTCGAACAAATTCTCGGCGAAAAGATAAATTTCGCAGTCGTTCGGACTATCGACGATGCAAAAACCGCGTTGGATAAACTTTTAGACGATGTCGGCAATATCGGTTTTATAATTCTCGATGAACTCGATAACTGTTCGCAAACCCCCGATTGGTTTTCATCCACCGATGACAAGCTTTCCGCACTCATTGCAGATGTCGATATCGATGACGATTTTAGTAAATTGTCGAATTCTACCATCGTCTCGAACGATGGCAAAACGATTCGTCGTAAAGGCGAACTGCGTATTATCAAAGGTGAAAATCCCGCTGGTGCAATTACAATTAGAAATCAGATACAGCAGCTCGAATCCGAACTCGAGAAAATTGAAAAAACTATCGAGAAAAATGAATCTGCGATGTCATTATCGAACCGAGAACTTTCCGATGCTCGAACGCAAACAGAAAAGCTTGAAACTCTATCGAACGAAATAAATTCAAAACTAACAGGTGCTCAGCGTGAACAGACTGCTATTTCTATTCAGATAGAAAATTTTCAGCAAAGTTTTGATAGTTCACAGCAATCGTTGAATTCTATCGATAAACAAATCGGGAATAATAATGACAATATATCACAATGGCAGACCGAGCTCGAACAAATCGAGGAATTATACGATTCGATAGTTATCGAACGGGATAAATTAGATGATAAAATATTTCAGTTCGAGCAAAATCATCGTGAACTCGATGGCAAACTTGCAGGGAAACAGGTAGAACGAGTTGGAATCGAGGGAGAAATTCGCACTGCGGAAAATGAAATCGAGCGTTCTAACATAACGATAGCCGATAGCGAAAAGAAAATCGGTGAAATCGAACGAGCGGTGAAAAATGCGAAAATCACAATCGATGATAGCAATTCTAAAGTGAACGAGCTTAAAGCAACCGTTCAAAAACTTTTCGATGAATCCGACAAAATCGAACGGGAACGAGAAAAAATTCGAGCCGAAATGGATGAATGCGCCGAAGAAATATCGCATAGAAACAAATCGGAAAGGGAGCTTTCAGCGAAAAAGGATTCCATTCAAGAAACGATTGCTACACTTAATGAAAAATTGGCTGGGAATCGAGCATTGCTCGAGCAAATTCGCACCGATGCAAAACGAGAATTCGGTGAGATTCCTTCGCTAAATGAACAATTCACCGAGAAAGATGAAATTCGACTTCAAACAAAATCGATAAATGCAAAGCGAAGACTCGAGCAATCTGGCGGTGTAAATCTCGAGGCTGAGGAACAATACGATGCTGTAAAAAACCGACTCGATTTTCTTATTAAACAGAAAACCGATATCACTAAATCGACAGACGATTTGAAACAGACTATCGACCGGCTCGATACCGAGGCGACACGGCTTTTTGTGGAGACATTCGAGCAAGCCCGTATCAAATTTAAGGAGATATTTGCGGAATTGTTCGAGGGCGGTGAAGCCGACCTTCTAATGAAAAATAGCGATGAGCCGTTGACATCGGATATACTTGTTAAAGTCAAACCCGCCGGTAAAAAAACACTTCACCTATCGCAGCTTTCCGCAGGCGAGAAAGCGATGACATCGCTTGCATTACTGTTCGGGCTATATCTTGTGAAACCATCACCATTCTGCCTTATGGACGAGGTCGATGCTCCACTCGACGATGCAAATATCGGTAGATTTCTGACACTCGTGCAAAAATTCAGTTTAAACATTCAATTTATAATTATTTCGCACAATAAACGAACACTCGAGCATGCGGATTTCCTTTATGGCGTTTCGATGGAACAGGATGGCGTTTCGCGTATAGTTTCGATTAAGATGAGCGATTTGAAACTCGACCTGAAATAATTTAAATTTATTCCCCACAATATTTAGAAAGAAGATGTGCGACACGATAATCTTCCCAAAGGTTATGCAAATCGGGGTCATTAGGCACTTTTCTACAGATATTTTCAGGGACAAGTTCGAATGATTTCTCGAGATATTGCAAAGCTTTATCCAATTTGTTTTGAAGAGAAAACAAACAGGCGAGATTATAATATGCTCGAAAATGAACGGGTGCAATCTCGATAGATTTCAAAATACATTCCTCAGCTTTTTTATATTCTCCTTTTCCCATATAAGTTATTCCAATATTATTCCAGGTTGTAAAACTGTTGGAATTTAGCTCTAATGATTTCTCATAATATTTTATCGCTTCATCATAGTTTTTTAATTCAAATTTATAAAAATTACCGAGATTGAAATAAAAACTTGCCGAGTCGGGTTTGAGTTTTAATGCCTTTTTCACTAATTTTATTGCTTGTTCAATATCGCTCTTACGCGCAAGAAGTGCGAGTGTATTATAAATCTTGGCATTTTGGGGATTAAGAGATAAAGCTCGTTTCAAATATTCCTCGGCTTCCTCCAACTTATTCATATTCAAAGCAAATCTACCGATAATGGAATACACTTCATTGATGGCGACATTTTGTTCCTCTGCCTTCATAAAATATTCGACGGATTTATTCTCTTCACCGAGTTCTTTATATATCTGGGATAGCAATAATAAAATTTTCACCTGATTAGAATCGATAGCGAGCGATTTTTTTAGTGCATCTTTCGCATTATCATATTTTCCCAACACCGCTAAACACTCTCCGAATGCAGCCCAATAGTTAGCTGAATTGGAATTTTCTTCCACTGCTTTCCTCAAAAATTTCTCAGCAATTTTCGATTCACCCGAACCGAGATAAATCCTTCCTATCTCATAATTATTCATATCCCCCCCAATTTTATCCTAATCTATGCCTAAAACTCGATAAAGTTCTATTAAAATGTTTTCGGAAAAACTGTTCCGAACTAAAAGATAAAAAGAACTTAAAGTTCTAAATTTTTCCACCGCTTAATTGCATAACGACTTTTTTGATTTTGTTTTTATCCGGAGCCGCTGGATACAAGTTAAGATATTTACGCAGCGATTCGACAGCTTTGGTGAATTCTGCTCGTTGATAATATATCGCTCCCAAATCGCTCCAGCCCTCGACAAGACGCGGTAAAATTTCGACAGCTTTTTTGAGTTCGACTTCGGCATCGTGATTATGTTGCATTAGATAATATACCGCTCCGAGGTCGAGATGAAATAGTGCATTATTCGGTTCGAGTTTCACAGCTTGCTCGAAATGCTCCGCAGCATCGGGATAGCGCTGCGTCTTATAATATACCCATCCGAGACCGAAATATCCCCATGAACAATCGCTGTCGAGGTCGATTACTTTCCTGTAAAGCCGCTCCTGCTCATCGAAATCATCTAAAAGACGGGCATATAGATAAATATATCGCGGTTCATTCGAGTTTTCTTTCATCAACCTGCGATATTCCTTTAGAAGTTCTTTCGTTTCGAGTTTCCCTGCACGGATTCGCTGGTAAAGTATATGCGCCTCGACAAATGTCGGGTATCGGTCGATTGCCATAAGAACTTTCTCGCGAGCCATATCGGGTTTGCCATTCAAGAAATATTCCAGTGCTTCATTGTAAAATGGCACAGCATTATTCCGCATTTTTTCTTCCTTGCTGGCGAAACACCCGGACAAAAAAGCGCTCATCGCAACTAATGAAACCAATATCGTTATTTTTATATATTTCATATCGATACCTATTATGATTTAATTTATTCTAATGTCAATATCGAGATTTTGAAAGCGGAAATAATTCCTGCCCTGCCGATGCTGAAATTCTTTCATTTGCATGTCTAACATATTCTTCGTCTATATCATAGCCGACAAAATGTCTGCCGGATTCTATTGCGGCAATGGCGGCTTGTCCGCTTCCGATAAATGGGTCGAGAACAATCTCGTCTTTGAATGTATATAATTGAATGCAGCGATAGGGAAGTTCTTTTGGAAACGGCGCAGGATGACCGATTTTCTTTGCACGCACAGCGGAGAATTGCCAGACACTTTTGGTATATTCCAAAAATTCTTCTTTTGTTATTGTGCTCTCTCGCTTTTGGGGATTCTCTCTCGTGAATGTATCCTTGCAAAAGACAAGAATATATTCGTGAATATCACGAAGAATAGCATTTCTTGGAGAAAGCCAAGTTCCCCATGCAGTAGATGGGCTTGCGCTCGTGTTTTTATCCCAAATCAATTCGCCACGCATGAGAAAACCCAAATCGAGCATATCATCAACAATGAATGAGGCAAGCGGGATGTAAGGTTTTCTGCCGAGATTTGCAACATTTATGCAGGCACGACCACCCGGCACAAGAACCCTAAGCGTTTCTTTCCAAACACTTTTCAAGAATGCGAGATACTCCGAAAGAGTCAAATCATCATCGTAATCTTTCCCAACATTGTAGGGCGGAGAAGTAACCATAATATGAATGCTATTGTCGGGAAGTTCCTTCATGTTCTCGCTGGATGAGCAAATTATCTTGTCGAGAAATTCAGCGGGTATTTTATTTTCGACATACTGAACTTTCTTTGCTTTTGCCTGTCCCTCGTATAGTCGGCTTGCATAGAAACTCGATGAATCATGTCCGATTCTCCCCGGCGAACCGAAGGAGCTTGTTTTAGTCCCGCCATCTTTTCTTCGTCTTCGTGTCATTAATCTTCCCTCCAATAGTCCAGCCATCTCTTGTATGGGTCATAGTTTATTTCTCGTTTATCCCATTGAATCTCGATAACCCTTGTAAGCTTGTGTTCAATCAAACTTGAAAACGCATCTCGTGTAAATTCTATACCTCTCGGATTAGTTCCCGCCTTTGGAAGTTTGATATAGTTTTTATTCCCCATTTTTTTCAAGACCGCTTTCTGAACTCGCTTTGGAATATAATAGAAACCCCCAATCCCACCCCAAACGATATTGATATACAATATATCACAGACAGGTTCATATAGCTTTTGAAATTCTTTTGCGGTTTGTGCATCCACTGTCCATGATACTTTTATGCCGGTAAATCCCTTGCCCGTTTTTGTCTTGATTGATATTGGCGCACCATAAACTTTCACATCGACTTCCGGTTCGGTTATCGGGATTTCAGTTTCTACATTCGCCTCACCGAATTTGTATATAAGCAAGGCAACAATTATTCTTTCACGAAGCGAACCCACCTGCATCCCGACTTTTCCCGCTCTCGAGCTATCTTTTTCCGCAATCTGAAACAAATATGGCAGTTTCTCTTGAATCCCTGTAACTGTTGCTTTGTCGTCGAATAGTTCTATTATTCTGCTTGCCATATTTACTTCCCTTTAATTAAATAATAATGCGCTAACTCACTCTCCACACGGTTTATTTTCGATGAATTTATACGCTGCGATTTCCTCTTTCGTGGGGATATATGGTTTGAGATATTCGATTTTACTTCGAGCGAAACCGCTCCAATCTGGGTCGCGAAGCGCCTTTTTATATATTCTCGTCGCCTTGACAAATCGACACTTGATGTCCATATTCAATTGCCCGGATTTAGGAACCTCATCCATCGCCTGCTTCTCGTAAGTATCGCCCTCGACTATGTAAATATATCCATAAGATTTGTCGATTGCTTTGGCTTTCGTAATATATGCTCGAGCATTACTATATCGCTTCATATCGTTGTAAGTCGATGCTATATCACACATTAGCTTAACGCTTTTTGAATTGAGTTTTTCGGCTTTTTTAAGTTGTGGAAGAGCATCGTTGAATTTGCCATCGGCGGCGAGCGCAAGACCCATATATTGATAGCCGCGATAATCGTCTGGATTAGCATCGATATATTTCTGAAGTATTTTAACAGCTTCGCCAAACTTGCCCGATTTTGCATAATACTGCCCGACTTTGAGTTGATATTCAGGTTCATCGGGAACGAGACGGGCGAGATTAAAATACGAGGTCGCAGCTTTCGAATAATTCGACCTTGCGACATAAAGTTTTGCAAGAATTTTCCAAATCGAAACCCGATTTGAATCCGCTGCGACAGATTTTTCAAACCACACCATCGCAGAATCGAGCTTTCCTCTTTTCAAGTAGATTGTTCCCAATGCACCTGAGCTTGCAGCATCTTTTTTGTTGAGTGAACAAGCTTTTATAAAATCCTTTTGGGAGAGTTTTTCGAGAGAATCCGATTGAAATTTATATCGAGCGATTAGGGTGGAATCATCTGTAGAATCTGCCTTATTATCGAATTGGGTAGCGAGTTTCTGATAAATATAACCCTGTCCACTATAAAAATAACAGTTATCGGGAAACTTTTTAATAGCTTGATTGAAAAGTGTCAAAGCTGTATCGATATATGTCGAATCGGGATGTCTAAGACAGGCATCGCTAAGATATTTATACGCTTTTTCATTTTTCGGGTCGATTTTTAGAACTTTTTTAAAATGCTCGATTGCACGGCCATACTGTTTGTTCTTGTAATTTTCCCAGCCGAGCGAAAGATACATATTTATCTGTTTTTTAAGTTCGGTTGAATCGACAGCGGGCTGCTGAGTCGGGGCTTCGACTTTTTCCGTTTGCGGTGCGCAGGAAATGAAAATAGCAATCAGAACAAGCATCGAAAAGACAATCGGTAAGACAAATTTTAAACGCATAGAAATTCCTCCTTAAAATGATATAACTTTATAAGATATAAAAAATAAATTCGCGGTCAAGTGCTATCGCAGCTTAAATACTATATCGCCTGAAACTATTGTCATAATTACTTTTCCCAAAGTTTTCCAATTCGCGAACGGTGTGTTTTTAGATTTCGATTTGAAATCGTTTGGATTCACTGTCCATTCGCTCTCGGGGTCGAACACTGTTATATCGGCATACTCGCCGGATTTCAATGTTCCTGCTGGAATGTCTAATATTTTCGCAGGATTCACCGACATCAGTTCGACCATTCTCGATTTATCGATTATCCCTGTCGATACGAGTTTTGTCCAAACGAGCAAGAGTGCGGTTTCGAGACCGATTATACCAAAATTTGCCATGTCGAATGGATTATCTTTTTCGTGAACTGCGTGCGGAGCATGGTCTGTCGCAATCGCATCGATTGTGCCATCGGCTAAACCTTTTCTCAATGCCTCTACATCGTCCGATGTGCGAAGCGGCGGCATCATTTTGAAATTCGAATCGAATCCTGATTCCAAAACATCATCCTCGGTCAGCACAAGATGATGCGGAGTAACCTCGCAAGTAATCGCCAAACCATCGGATTTCGCTTTTCGGATAAGTTCGACAGAATCAGATGTAGAAATATGTTGGATGTGAAGTTTCCCGCCGGTGAGTTTAAGCAAATCTATATCGCGAGCGACCATAGATGTCTCGGCAGCAGCGGGTATCCCTTTCATTCCAGTCAACGATGATACTTTGCCCTCGTTTATTTGCCCATTAGCCGAAAGTGCAGGGTCGATTTCGTGAACGAGAATTGGAAGATTCAGTTGAGCGGAATATGTCAGTGCATTCCGCATAAGTTCTGGATTTGCGATAGGATAACCATCGTCGGAAAACGCCACAGCACCCGATTGCGCCATATCGGCGAGTTCGGAAAGTTGTTCGCCAGTGAGATTTTTAGATACCGCGCCGACAGGATATACCCGAGTATGTGCGGTCATAGCGCGTTCGTAGATGAATGTTATTCTATCGGCTGTGTCGATAGGCGGTTTCGTGTTAGCCATCGTAACGATTGTCGTGTATCCACCTGCTGCCGCCGCATAGGATGCACTTTCGATATCTTCCCTATATTCCTCACCGGGTTCACGGGCGTGAGTGTGCATATCGACAAGACCGGGGAAAATAAATTTCCCCGAAACATCGATTATTTCGGCATCATCTGGAACAGATTCTGGATTTATCGCATCGACATAATCGTCGGAAATTAAAATATCGCACACTTCATCGATTTTTTGTATCGGGTCTACCAAATGCCCATTTTTAAGCAAGTATTTAGCCATCGTTTTCTCCTCGATTTTCTGTTATGGATTTTAATCCTTCGGTTTCATTCGGCAAAATTTCAACTATCGTATACGATGGTTGTCGCATCGAACTTCGGTCGATTCCTCTAATAATAAAATAAGTGAGAAATGCGAATGTTACCGATATAGCGACAGACAAATTTTCCTGTGCACCTGCTAATTTAGCAAGTAAATAACTTACAATCAATACGCTTACAGGTAAAATGAAAACAATTACAGCGATTAACAAATATCTCGATGGAGCAATCGAAATTTTGACTTTATCGCCGATTTTTGCATCTAATTTATTTCTTGCCCATACCTTCCAATCATTTGGTGCCGCAATACTAAATGGGCAATTCGATGCGACAGCACAGGTTGCACACGCAGCACCTTTTGTGATTTTCACACGCACGACTTTCCTGTCGGTCTCGACAACGATTCCCTCCTCTTCGGCTGCACCGACTTTATTTTGTTTGTCGATATGTGATGGTAAGTTTGACATTATATCCTCATAAAAAAGGCGACCCTCGAATTGAAAGTCGCCGGTGAACTCGATTATTCCACACTATCCGCAGAAACACCAGATGTATCCTCCTGCTCTGTTTCTCCTGCGAGATATTTTAATCTGAAATCCTGAACAGATGTTCGGCTACGTAGACTGGTGAACCATTGCGAATATGCGTTATCTTTTTTTGCCTTGAATATATTTTGACGAACATTATCACGCTGGTCATTGAATTTCGACATATCGGCATCGATACGCTCGGTTAAGCGAACGATATAGAAACTGTCGTTATCACCCTCGATTACCTGCGATACTGCACCTGGAGTTCGCAAACCAAGAAGAGTTCCATTTATCCATGGGAAATAACCGTAATCATCTATCGGGCTAAATGCTCCAATCCAGCCGGTAGTATCGTAAATTGCGCCGACTTCGTTTGCGACTTTATCGAGCGGTTCGCCCGATTTAATTTTCTGAAGAGTCAGAACGGCAAATTCTTTACGCTTTTGCTTATATGCTCGTTTAACTATTTTCCCTTTCACATAATTTTTTGCAGACTCGAAATCGGTAAACTTTTTAGGCACAACATCGGTTACTTGCAAAATAAAATACGATTCATTGCTTTTGACAACATCGGGAACAGAGCCGATACCGTGTTTCATCGCATATTCGTTAACTATCGTGCGAAGACCGATTCCGGGAATAGCCTCATCTATAGGAACTTCCGGCGTCGATATCACTTCGAGACCGTATTTCGCCACAGCTTTATCGATTCCATTTTTTATAGTGCTTTCGTAAATACCGTTAGCTAAATTATCGAGACTGTCGGTTGTTTCATATCCCGGTTCGATTTTGAAAAGAATATGCTGAACATCCCACAATGTATCTATTATGCCTGTTGCAGAATCCTTTTCTACCTTAAAACCGAGACTTCGGATAATATGCCAGCCATATTTTGTCAGCACAGGGTCGGAGATTTGTCCACTGTCGAGTTTCATAGCGACATTCTCGAATTCGGGAATGAGTTGTCCTCGTTTGAACCAGCCGAGTTCTCCGCCATTTTGCGCACTATTTAAATCCTGAGAATATGCTCCAGCAAGTTCCTCGAAATCCTCACCTGAACGAAGTCTCGCCATTACCGTATCGACATCAGTTTTGATTTCGACGCTATCGCGGTGCGATGGTAGATAATGAATTTGCACATACTTATATTTTATATATGGATGGTCCACAAGCACATCCTTGTGCTGCTCGTAATATTTTTTCAAAGCGGTCTCGGATGTATCCACATTAACATCGAGCGTTCCCTGTGAGAAAATAATAAATTCGCCACGCACTTTGGTGTTTTCAAAATTATATTGGTCCATAGCTTCGGGCATCGTGACAAAAGTAATTGTGGAAATTAGCGTTTTTAGTTTATCATAAGGAAGATTTGCTGCGACAGCTCGTTCCACGGGCTGCCAGTCGGCATTCTGGTCATTTAAAAGCTGAATATATTTTTGATAGTCGAACTTGCCATCCTGCTGAAATTGAGGTTGGTTCAAAATCCACTCGGGCGGGTTTCGCTTAAGCTTTTCATAGATTTCTTTACCGGTAAATCCCGCTGTGAGTTTTTCATCGAACTGATATTTCAGAATCGTTCTATTTATAAGAGCGTTCCAAGCTTGCTCTTTCAAATCCTCGCTGACAAAATCATCTACATCCTGCTGACGATTATAGGCATTTTGAATATAGCTTTCATATTCCTTTATATAATCCGAATAATCGACTTTATCCTTTCCATCGATTACAGCGATTATATTTTCGCTTTGTGTTTGCTTATTTCCTGTAAAATCCATTCCCCATTGAAAAACCATCATCCCAATGAATAATATAGCGACTACAAAGAAAATAACTCCCATTTTCTCACGAAGTTTTTTCATAAAATTTGTTCGAGCCATCGAATCCTCCTATTCTTATTTTCCAAAATACTAAAAGATTTTTACAAAATACTCGACTGGTTTTTACAATGCAAGTAAAAAGTTTGAGAAACAATTTAACAAATTCGATATTTTAATATATCGGGCAAAATTAAAATTCATTTCTCGATTGCCAAAGATAATATTTCAATTTATAATTTAATTATGGATACTGAATTTACACTCGGCAAAACAGGCGAATCCGCAATCGAGATAAAACACTCGAAATTTTACGGTTTTGCATATCCGGTTACGAACCGTAACGAGGTCGATAAAACAAAATCGGCACTCGAAAAGGATTTTTCCGATGCCACGCATATCGTATATGCTTTCCGGCTCGGTTCGGGTGGAGTGTATGAATATTTCACAGATTCGGGCGAGCCATCGGGGACAGCGGGTGCACCGATTATCAAAATTTTACAGGGCAGAAATTTAATCGATACACTCGTGCTTGTAGTCAGATATTTCGGCGGGACAAAACTCGGCACAGGAGGACTCGCTCGTGCCTATGGAAATACCGCAGGATTGGCAATCGAAAATGCAGGGATTATCCCATATATCAAAATGGTGCGGATAAAAGTGAAAATTCCCTATGGAACAATCTCACAATTCGCTATTTTAACCGATAATCTCGGCGGAATTATACTAAAACAAAAATTCGAGCAGGACATATCTATCGAGGCAAAAATTCCCGAGGATAATATCGATGAACTAAACGAATTTGTCGCCAATATCACCAGAGGAAAATCTAAAATCGAGATAATCGAGTGAAGGAGAAATATGAAACTATCGGACAAAATAAAAATATTATCGCTATCGATTGCTGTTGTTCTACTGCTTGCGGGATGCGGTTCATCGGAAAAAAATGAGAATAAACAAAAATTTGAAAAACTTCCAAAATTCGAATTCACGAGTTTCGATGGCAAGAAAATCACGCAGAAGCCATTCTACAAAGGCACAGGGATAATATCTTTTGTAGCGAGTTGGTGCGGACCGTGCGGCTATGAACTTATACAGATAGATAGTCTCGCAAAAGAATATAAAAATCTTTTCGCACTCGCTGTAACTTACGAGTCCCCCGACTTTTACAAAACTTTGCTGGAAAGTTTGAAAATAAGCATGCCAATCGCTACCGTCGATTCCAGTTTTTTCAGAATTTGCAAGGTGAAAAATTTACCCACGCGGATTCTTGTAAGTAAAGGGAAAATAATATCTCGCACAGTCGGTGCGCCGACACCGCTCGATTCGCAATTTATGAATGCGTTGAAAAATGTTTCGGGAATTTCAAATCGACCCGAACAAGATTCGACCGCTAAATCTGACACAACCGAATAAATCAGGAAAACACATTCGGATAGTCTTTTATTTTCGCATAGCACATATCTGGACCATCTTTGCAAAGGTAATATGGACCTATATTACATCGGTGGCACATTCCCACGCCGCAGGACATTCTTCGGTTCATCGAAAGATATATTTTTTCGGGAGCGAAACCGATATCCAAAAGTTTATATGTAACGAATTTCAGCATTATTTCGGGTCCACAGATTATGACATAGCAATCGTCGATATTCATATCGAAACCGTTTTCCTTATCGAGCAGCACAGTAACTACGCCGACAGTTCCGCTCCATCCCCGATATGGTTTATCGATAGTCAATTTCACATCGGTTTTCGGCATTTTAGCCCATTGTTCGTGCTGGTATTTGAAAACGAGGTCGTTCGGTGTTTTAGAACCATATTTAATCGAAACTCTTTTGTAGTCGTCGATATTCTCGAAAAGACTATATAGACCTGCACGAAGCGGAGCGAGTCCGACACCGCCGCCGACTACAAGAATCTCGTGTCCTTTCATTTTTTCCATCGGGTAACCCTTGCCGAATGGACCTCGAATACCCAACATATCGCCGACTTTGGTATCTTTGTGAAGTTTATTGGTTACTTTTCCCGCGCCGAGAATCGTGATTTCCAATTCGGGCGATGTTCCAGGTTTCGATGATGGAGTAAATGGCGCCTCACCGACTCCGGGAATCGTCAATTGAACGAACTGCCCTGCACGAAATGTGAACGGTTTCTCCATCTGAAACCTATATGTCTTGATTGTCGAGGTTTCATCGATAATTTCCGTTACTTTCGCAGGCATCGGATAGTAGATATTTTCTATTTTTTCAGCCATTTTTTTATCTCCTGATAATTGATTATCCAAGTTTTTCGATATCTTTCAATGTTTTTCGCATATCGATTTTTCCCATACAGTTTTCGATACATCTTCCGCAGCCAGTGCAGGCATATATGTCGTATCGCCAATCGTAATGGAAAAATTTATGATTATATCTATGTTTGAATCGCTCGATAAGTCTTCCACGGGGATTCATTCCGCCAGCCATAAATGAGAACCGCGGATATTTGCAGGAATCGAGTGCGATAAATCTTTCGTGTTTGCCATCGGGACAAGTATTATCGTAAATCTGGAAACAGAAACAAGTCGGGCAAACATAGGTGCAGGCTGCGCAGGCAACACAGGTAGCGCCATTTTCCGCCCATGATTTGCTATCGGGATTTTTCTCGACGAGGTCGCGCCATTTAGATTTCGTCTCGAATTTTTTATTCTGTTCGTTCAATTTCCCGAGCAAATTTTTTCTGCGCTCCTCAATTTTTTTCAACATACTCGGTTCGGCTTTGGGCATAGAAAAACCATCGATTGCCTTTTTGCCCTTTTCGTTACCGACAAATAGAACAAATCCGCCATCGACGGGGGAAATCGACAGGTCGAATTCGCCATCTTTCGGATACGGTTTATTCCCGAGTAAATTGCAGAAACAAGTCTCGCAAATTCCTGTGCAATCGGCACCGATAAGCAAAGTATTTTCGCGAACGGTAGAATAGAAAACATCCTTATAATCGGGGTCGTCGCGAAAAACATTATCCCAAATTTTAATAGCTGCCAAATCGCAGCCCTTAAGTCCGAAAAGAACTTTAGGTTCTTTTTTCACCTCGACCTGTCGCCAGGAATCGTCGAAATATTCTGCAACTTTTCGTTTCGCCTTGATGAACATAAATTTTGCAGGTTCTCCTGTTCTCACTTCGGGAAATGAATAATTGCCATAATCTTTCTCTTCCAGAAGCTTAATTCTCGGTCCTGTTTCGGTCTGCTCGCAGCGATAGATTTTGCCGAAATTCGACAGATGAGCAGTGAATTCGCCTATTTTTTCTATGGGCAGAAAATAAGATTCCATAATTACCCCCATAAATTATGTTAATATTTTCACATAACTAAATCTATTTACTCCCATTTTTATGTCAAGTGGTTTTTAATCATTAAAATTTTCTCATTTTTAAAATTTCTTATTTGTTAAATGTGAGTAGTCTATTGTCTTTTAATTGCGAGATAAAATTTCGATTTTTTAAAATACTTGTTTTTAAATATTTATTATTTATTTTACAGATTAAAATTTTTTATGGAGGGAAAAATGAAAAATAAGTTTTTTATAAACCTTACCACGATTTCGATTTTTATTTTATTCTTACTTTCGGTTGTTTCCGCAAACACTTTGCACTTAGATAATTCATCGGATAATCGAATCGAATTCACTCTATCGATACCATCGTTAGATATTTCGAGACAGGGCGATTTCACAAGAATCGAATTAAACGGCGAGGATGCTCGCTACGGTGAAATCGGCAAACCGAAATTTCCAGCGATTAGAAAACTCGTTCCACTGCCCGATAATGATAATTTCTCGGTCGATATTCGAATAATCGAGACGGAACGAATATTGTTATCATCGCAGGGATTACCGAACTATGTGATTCCAAATCAACCCGATTTACCGAAAAATGTTAATTCCGCACCGTTTAGAATTCAAAATTCATATTATTCCGATTCGACTTTCTCAATCGAACCGAATTCGAGTGCGAAAATCGAACCTCTCGGTATTATCCGTGGGCAAAGAGTTGGAATTTTAGAAATCCTGCCGATACTTTATTACAATCCGCGGACGGGTGAAATCGAATATGTCAGCGATGCAAAAATTACAATAAATTATGAAATGAGTATTTCCCACAACAATAAGGCATCTCGCTCGAAAATATTCTCTCATCTTCTCAAAGATGTGATGCCTGTGCCTTTCGATATACCGCCTGAACCCGATTTTCCGATTGTGTATTGGGTAATTTATTACGATGATTTCTACGATGCCATATCGCCGTTTATCCAATGGAAAGAACAGATGGGCTACGATGTTGTCGCCACAGCAATTTCCGAAATCGGTGCGACGACCGACGATATTTCTGCTGCTGTGCAAAATGCTTACGATAACTGGGAAAATTCACCCGATTTCGTGCTTCTCGTCGGCGATATCGAACAAATCCCATCGAACAGTGCGGATGGACACTACACCGACCTATATTATTATACTGTCGATGGCGACGATTATTTACCCGATATTTTATATGGACGGTTCTCCTGTGCAACAGATAGTCAGGTATCGGCAATCGTAGAGAAAACTGTCTACTATGAGAAATTCGAGATGAGCGATACAAGTTTTCTGCACAATCCTGTATTTGTCGCCTGCGGAACGGATGGCGATTATGAACTCGCTGAAAGCACTCACCGATATGTTTTCACAACCTGGCTAACTCCACCCGAATTCGAACCGGAATCGCTTTGGGCTTTCGATGGTGCATCGACCGCCGATGTTATCTCCGCCGTTAACGATGGTGCTCTTCTTGTGAACTATTCTGGACACGGCTGGGAAAACGGATGGGGCAATCCATCTATGGAATCATCGAATGTATATGAACTAACGAACGATGGAATGTATCCGCTTGTGATTTCCAATGCCTGTTTAACTGCAAAATTCGATGAACCCGAATGTTTCGGCGAGGCATGGATTCGTGCATCACACAAGGGTGCGACAGCGTTTATCGGCGGAAGTAGTTCGACATACTGGGATGGCGACGATATCTGGGAAAAACAATGGTTCGATGCTATTTTCGACGAGGGCTACACGTCGATCGCCGGCGCTACATATAAGGGTGGACTCGCTGTTAATCTGGCAATCGGCGATGAGGGACAGTATTATTTCGAGGTATATCAAAATCTTGGCGACCCATCGTTGTATCTTTATTGGGGCGAAACTACACCGATTACTGTGGACCTCTCGGACTGGAGTGGTCATCTGCCACTGGGTGAGGATTATTACGATATCCCCGTATCCGAAGATGATGCGCTGGTCTCGCTCTATCGTGATGGCGAACAAATCGGCTCGGCGATTTCATCAGGTGGAATCGCTCATATCGTTCCCGAATTCATTCCAACAGAAGTCGGTTCTGCTCTAATTGTCGCAACAAAACCGAATTTTTATTCGCCTTTCATTCTAACAGTTCCCAACGATTTTCTTTCGATTACAGAATATTCACCGGAAAGTCTGCAAGTCGGTATAGACAACGATTTTGAAATCACGATTTTAGATGGCGACAGCATCGGTTATGACACCACAATCGTGATTATTTCGGGACTCGGTGTCGCCGAAACGAGTATCACAAATTCCGATGGATACGCATCGATGACAGTGAACCCGCCTTATGGAATTCCGCTGACTCTCGAGGCATATAACAGCGGCAGAAAAATTCTATCCCGTGAAATCGAAACTTACGGTGGACTCGATTGGTCGTTAGATTCGATTTCAGTTTCGGTGCCATCTATCGAACTTACGGGAACATTGGCTATCGGTTTCGCTGGCAATATCTCGTTCACTCTATCGGAAATCGATTTCAGTTGCTATGTGTTCGCCGGCTCGGTTTATATGGCGGTCGATTTTTCGGAAAATGCTGGAATGGTATCGTTTAATCCCAGCGATGGAAACTCGGCTGTCGTTATGTTTGCAAAAAATGGATATAATGTTATATGCGATACATTCCCGATAATATCTGCGACGGGACCGTTCGACGGCGTAGTAATCGACACCGCTGGCGGTTCGCTGACTGTTCGACCCAATATAACTTTTCTCGACCATTACGGCGATACAATCTCGACTTTCCGCGGCGATTGGGATGGCTCGTTCACACTTCCCGGTGAACTTCCCTGCGACACATACACCGTCGAAATTTCTGCGTTCGGATATTACGATACATCGTTCACATTTCTTTTAAATATAATTGGAAACTACGAATTTGCACTGACACCTGCACCTCGAAGTGAAATAATGGTTCGTGTTAAGGATGGTGATGGTAATCCTGTTTCTGCGGAAGTTCAACTTTTGACCGCCGATACGAGAGAACTTGTAGGAATCGGCAACGAAATCGAAACTGGAAATTTCACACTTTCCGAGCAACCTTTCTGCGAATACATTCTAATCGCCCGCAGCAGAGGTTATTCACCGGGAAGAATCGATTTCATACCATCAGGGGACACCACATCGCTCGATGTCGTGCTCGAACCGAACGATTATGATATTCTTCTTATCGATTTAACAGGAATCGGTTATTCGATAACAATCATTCGTCGCGACCTCGATTCACTCGATTACACTGCAACGAACGCAACCGTTTTCCCGGATACATCGGAGATGTGGCAATACAATGCAATCGTTGTTTCCGCTGCCGATGAATCCGATGCTGCGACAACATCTTGCCTGCAAACACTTTTAGATTATCATAAAGGCGGTGGTAGAATAATTTTCGAGGGCGGCGACCTTGCATATCAGGTTATCGCTCACGGTGGTTTCTCGCCGGAATTCGCAACCGATTTATTCCATCTTAGTTCTTATGAAAGCGATGTCGTTGGAGACACAGGATTAGTCGTAGGTCCCGATGGACAAGACAGTATCACATTTTACAATCCCAATTTCCTTTTCCGCACATATACAACAGTAACAGGACTCGGCACACCGACATTTTTCGATATAGTCAAACCCGATAGCGACTCTTATCTTTTATATGCAAAATATAGCGACTCGACTTCGGGCTGTATTTCCGTTTTCCCCGACAGCGAACACAGAGGATTTGCGAGAAGTGTATTTTTCGGGGTATCCTATGTCGATGGTTTCACATCATCGCTTGTGGCACCGAGTATATTTGTAAATCTTGTCGATTTTGTTCTTCCGCCTGTTACAAATAAAGGAATAATTTATGGCGATATAACCACCGAAACGGGTTCTCCTGCGAGTTTGACTCAAATAACATCGACAGGAACAGAAACTGTTACCGATTCGTCATTCGGCGATGGCAGATTTGTTGTTATGGCGGAATCCGGCGATTATTCTGTATTATTCCAACGAGTTAGTTATCGCGATACGACGATTTCTGTTCATATCGATGCCTTTCATCCGACCCGAATCGATATGATAATTCATCGTATAGATTATGTTCACGAGATTGTTCCCGATAAATTTTTCATCGGGATACCGCAACCGAACCCATTCAATAGCACGGTGTCTGTCGATTTTGCAAATCCAAACGGCGATAAAATGCTCGGGAAAATTGTGAATATCGATGGCAAAATCGTGAATAGATTCGATATTGGCAGAATTAAATCGGGCAAAATGATTTGGCATCCAGAGAAAAACATCGGTTCGGGGATGTATTTTGTGATTTTCAATATCGGAGAAACATCTATTGTAAGAAAAATATTATATATAAAATAGAAAGGCAAAAATGCTTTTATCAATGCTGAAACCCGACGATTTATGTGAGATAGTCGAGATACTCGGCGATGGTGAGATTCGTCAAAGACTTTTGGACATCGGTTTCCTTCCTGGAAGAGTCGTCGAGATTATCCGATTTGCGCCACTCGGCGACCCAATCGAGGTCGAGATACTCGGCACATCTGTTTCTCTTCGTGGAAACGAGGCGGCACTTATTAAAGTTAGACCATTGCGAGGGAAAAGAATGCGAAGACGAAGAAAACGATGGTTATAATAGCGATTTCACCATTTAAATTTTTTTCTCTTCGATGTCTTCGCAATGATAATGTAGTAGCGAATATCTAAAAATAATCCCAATTAGTAACAAGTCGAAAGTTGTTCTACGATTATGAAATATTTTTTACGGAAATCATCGAACTGTCGGGATAAAATATAAAATAAATTCACAGAAAATATAATCTTCTTAAAAATCAGTTGCAAAAATTTGAAAAGAAAATTTATTTAAATTTATTTTACAAATTGTGAAAAATTTATTTAACTATTAAAATTCTAATGTTTTTTGTGAATAAAAGGAGGATTTTTTATGGCAAAGAAATTCGAGCCGAAAATAGTGGGATTTTTCTGCAACTGGTGCACATCTTCAGCGGCAGATATGGCTGGCACATCCAGAATGAAATATCCTGCTAATGTTCGCCCAATCCGTGTGATGTGCTCCGGTTCTGTGGACCCAAGTTATGTTATCCGCGCACTTCTATCTGGTGCTGATGCTGTTATGGTCGGCGGATGTCATCCCGGCGATTGCCACTATATTTCTGGAAATTACAAAGCGAGAAGAAGAATCGCAATTTTGCGTTCGATTTTCGATACTCTCGGACTCGAACCCGATAGAATTTATCTCGAATGGATTTCTGCGAGCGAGGGTAAAAAGTTTGTCAAAACGATTAAGGAATTCACCGAGAAAATCAGAGCTATGGGACCGAACCAAATGCAAAACAGATGGGACATATAAATGTAAAATTCCAAAACTTCATTCAAACCTATCTGAGTTGGAATTTTTTATTGAAAATTTAAATCGAAATGAAATATTATAATTTCAAAGAAGGATAACATATAATTCAAGGAGGCAGAAATGTCTTTGTCGAATAGGATAAGGGAAATTTCAAAGAAAGCGCTCGAAAGTGGTGCGGTTGCAGGTGTTGTAACATTGCGGAAAACCGCATCGGATTCGGCGGCTCACGCACTTATTACCGATTCAAAAGCTATCGATGAAACCGATGCACTTGCTCCGTATTTTCCCGGTAATATTGCCGATTTCGTTAAAAAATTGACCCGAATCGCTCCGCCGAGAAACAAAATTTTGGTTATTCTCAGACCCTGCGAGATGCGCGCCGCTGTGGAACTTACGAAACTCGCTCAAATTCAAAATGAAAATATCGTATGGCTCGCATTCGATTGTATCGGCACAATTTCGAGAGATGAATCGAAGGGCAGCGAAATTCCATCGGGCGACGATTTCTTTGCAAAAGCATTAAAATCGGACGATAGCATTCGCCCTGTTTGTGCTGGCTGCGATTATGTCCGAGCAGATACCGCCGATATAGGATTTCTGACATTCGAGAAAGATGCACCGTTCATCGCATATACCGATGCCGGCAAGGAATTTATGAAATCTGTCGGATTCGACTTCATCGATAATGCTCCAACCGATGGGCTTAATACTATTTTGGCTCGAAAACAGAATGGCAAGCAAAAGCTTTATGAAAAGCTCGAAAATGAAGTCAAGGGACTCGATAATATCGCACAGACATTCGCTGGATGTGTTAACTGCCACAATTGTATGACGAATTGCCCGATATGCTTTTGTCGGGAATGCTTTTTCGAGTCCGAGGCGATGGATTTCGAAGGCGATATATTTGTCGACCTCGCACAAAGTAAGGGTGGACTTCGCGCACCGACAGATATCGGGCTGTTCCATATCGGAAGGATGTCGCATATGGCTACGAGTTGTGTCGGCTGCGGTTCCTGCGAGGAAGCATGCCCTGAAAATATCCCGGTCGGGCAGATTTTCAAGTGGGTTGCTGAAAATGTCCAGAAAACATTCGATTATGTCGCTGGAAGAAAATGGGATGAAGAATTACCGTTGAAAACATTCAGCGAGAAAGAGTTAGAGGAAGTCGCAGGGAACGACTAAATTAGTCGGTAGAAATGACACTACCGCATAACTTTGTGGTGCGTTTTAGAATTTTTCAATTTCTTGCAATTGGGTAAATTCGAAATATGGACAATTATTCGAGAAAGTCGATTCGGTGAATGAACAAAATGATGAAAAGGAAAATGATGCTATGTTTTTTCTGTTTTTAGATGAATCAGGTGATACTAAGAAACCATCTTATGAGAAAAACTCCAATAATCCAGGTCATTTTTTTGGTTTGGGTGGATTGTTAATTCGCGAGGAACATATTCGTATCGTCGAGAACTATCTTGAAAAAACTAAATCTGTAGTTTTCGGTGATGAATATTATAAAAAACACCATCCGGAACTTAAAGCAATGGATATGTTTTCAAGAAAATATATCAACGATAAACAACGACAAAATTATGCTCGATTAGTTTCAGATAAATTGGAAAACTTTTATAGAAATAATATAATATATTTATTCGGTATTTTATTCGATAAGCGAAAAGCGAGGATTTATGTCGAATCGGACAATAGAAGTAAAATTGATATGTGGTATTACAATTTAGGAATCCAAAAATTACTAGATCCAGTATCCCATTGTCTTGAGAATTCATTTAATGACGCTCATTGTATGATTGTTATCGATAGAATGTTTGCTGAAAAAGCATTCTCAGAGAATATTGTAAAATATTTCTGTGGCAATCCTGATGGTAAAAAGATGGATTATATGCACCGCCATGCATTGTTTGGCGAATCAAAAGATAGCCCAATGCTGCAGTGGGCAGATTTTATTGTCGGCACTCTGAGATTTTGGGAAGAATATGAAGACGATAATTTTTACGAGAAAAGAAAACTTAAAAAATCAAAATTACCCCATGCGAATTCTAAAATCCTAAAATCGCAATATTATGCAAACGGAAATGAAACAACAAATTCAGTTAGAGGAATATTTCAGGCATTTGAATAAAAAGTCAGCGGCGCTTACACGCCGCTGCATTCCAATGCTGGCTGGGCGAACCATATAACCTTTGGTAACCAAAGGAGACCAGCCTTGATTTCTTTTTTCATAATACTAAGGTTCTTATAAATGTCAAGAAAATAATATTTATTTTTCTATATGTTTTTTATAAATCATTGACGCATTGAAATATATCACTGAACAAAATTAACCAATCTTGAAAACAGTTTTGACAGGAATTTAGCGAGTCGAATAATAATAATTTAAGGAGCTGAACAATTATGAAACGAATCCCGATATTGATTGCTATATTTGCAATATCGCTTTTTGCGAATGAACTCGATGCTTTTTTTTCCAAACCCACCGAATATAAACGCACCGATAAACCGCTTTCAGAAATGGTTCGAGACCTCGAAAACAATCTGAACAATCCCGAATATTTATACAATTATGCATGGTCGGCTTACGAGGAAAACGATTTCGAGACGGCAAAAAGATATATCGAGAAAGCTGTGGCACTTCGCCCGCAAAACGCATTCCTTCATTTTAAGGCAGGGCAAATTTATATTGCTGCAAATGATAACCAAAACGCTAAAAAGCATTTCGAGAAAGCACTCGAAAACCATTATGAATATCTCGATGCCTGGGTGGAATTGATAAAAATCGCACCCGAGTATTATTATAATTTGGCTCAACTATACAGCGAGAAAGCTCACCAAGTTCTGAAAGATGAACTTGCGGATAAAGCTATCGAACACTATCAGAATTATATCGATAACAATTCCGGTGGCGAGTTTATCGAATCTGCTAAGGCGGGAATCCGCAATATGAACCTTTTGAAATCCGAACTTAAAAGCAAAGAGCGAATTAAAAGTGCGAAAGCGAATCAACATCAAGCATATACCGATAGGAAACTTGCTCAGAAAAAGGAAATGCAGCAATTTCGCTCTAACAGAAGAATCTTTGTCGGTTTTGCATTAAGCACATTTAGCCCATCGGATAATTATGTTTTCAGACTGCGTGAGGACAAACAATCTCTGACCGATACTATCGCACTCAAAGAAATTATGACGAGCATTTCCGAATATTCGATAAATGGCGGATATTTTGTCGGACCGTTTATTTTGCGCGGCGCACTTCTAATCGGACAAAACGGTGTGAAATATCAATATGTTAAGGATTCTATCACAGTGGATACGATTTATAACGATACGACTATCATCGGCGATGACACTACTTACGCCGATACTTTTATCGTGAAAAGAGCGATTCACAATCTTATCGGGAGTGTGAACACTTTACGATTTTCCGCCGAGGGAATTTATAATTTTTACTATGCAAATCCGTTGTTACTTTATGGCTCGGCTGGTTTCGATATAGGATACATCTATATTTCAGAAAAAGAATCGTATTTCGAGACTATCAATCTGAGTGGTGCTGGAATCGGCGGCGGCGTTATGCTGAGATTCGGAAATTTCCTAATCGACCTCGGGTATAAATATAATATTGTAGGTTCGAGTAAGGGTGGAATATTAGCGGTAGGTGGAATATTTAAATTCTAATCATACTATTGTATTTGGTGGAATTTATTACAGTATTATACAATTTAATCTAATTTTTTATTTGATTTACTCTTTTTTTATGTAGATTAGAATATATACTAAAAATGCGGAGGCAATTATGAGAAAATACTTTATCGAGGCAAAGTGTGCCTCTTGTCATACAAAACTCAACGATGATGAAACACTAATCAAGGGTAAACCTGCATTAAAATTTATTGTCGAGAATAAGGGTCATAAAGGTTATTTATGGCTTTCATCTATTTATGGCGACCACGAAACCATCGAACCCGATGAGTTAAATATTCTTCCCGGCGATGTGGTTTCGTTTTTCTGCCCACATTGCAGGAAACCATTACCTGTTGTCGATAAATGTTATTGCAAAGCTGGAAGAGTTAAAATCGAGCTTATTTCAGGCGGGGGTCTCGTTTTCTGCACACGAAAAGGGTGCTATTATGGTGGAATAAGTTTCAGCGACCCCGATGACCTCGATAATTTTCTCGGATTGAATAAAAAAACATAAGTATTGAACGAGTTCTGCAAAAATAATATCATTTCAATCCCGATTAGTCGGGATAAGCCGATAGATTGCTTTTACTCCCGCCCAAGTGGGACATTATTCTCGCAGTGGCACCAGAACCTATTTTGCAGAAGTCATAATCATTGAAATTAGTAAGGAGAAACTAATGAAGATAAAAATATTAGTTACCGGAGGAACATTCGATAAAGAATACAATGAGTTAACCGGTGAATTGTATTTTAAAAAAACACATGTCTACGGTATTTTAAAACTCGGTAGAACAGAGGTCGAAACAAATGTGCAGACCTTAATGATGATAGATAGCCAAGATATGACAGATTCTCACAGAAATTTGATATTAGAAACTTGCATAAATTCAGATGAAAGTAAAATAATAATTACACACGGAACAGACACAATGGAAATAACCGCTAAAATTTTGGGAGAAAAAATTAAAAATAAGACAATAGTTTTAACAGGTGCTATGGTTCCATATGCTTTTGGCAGTTCAGATGGATTATTTAATATGGGTAGTGCAATAGCATTTGCTCAAACACTGCCTCACGGTGTCTATATCGCTATGGATGGAAAATATTTCCATTACAATAATGTAAGGAAAAATAAAGAAATAGGAAAATTTGAAGAGATAGAATAGGGAAATATTCTTTTCTATTTCAGTTTCGCAAAAATTCTTTTCGGAATCGATTTAGCGATATAATATGCCGCTATTCCTTTGAAAATATCGATTATTATAAATGGAAAAACTCCGACAGAAATGGCAACGATAAGACTCATCGGTTTGTGCACGATATATTTACTCCAAACCAAAAGCCAAATTACTCCAAAGGTATATATAATCACAATTCCCAGCGAAATCGATAGAATTATTTTTATTCCATTGCAAAATCTCGTTTTCGATATTGCTCCGATTGCAAACGCCGATATTGGAAAAGCTAAAAGATAGCCGAATGTCGGTAAAAATATAACCGATATACTTCCCTGTGCGTTTGCGAAAACTGGCAGTCCTGCGAGTCCCGTTATTAGATAGATTAACATCGAAAATGCTCCCCATTTGGGTCCGAGTATATATCCCGCAAGAAAAACACCGAATACCTGCAATGTTATAGGCACGAATATCGGTATCGTAATTTGCGCACCCGCTGCTGTTATCGCCGCACACAATGCCGATAAACCGAGTGATAGCGTATGTTTTTTTCGATTATCCATAAACTAAAAGTAGATTGTGAAATTTCATTCTGATTTTTCGCTATAATTATTCAATGCTTTCAATGCTTTCAATGCAGGCACAAATTCTGGCGAAATTTCGAGAGTTCTTTCGAGATATATTTTTGCACTATCGAAATCGCCTGTTCGAGCTTTTACCGCTGCGAGATTGAAAAATAGCTCGATAGATTTCAACCCGAGTTTTTCGGCTCGCATCAATTTATTCTCGGCATCGATGAGATTGTTTTTAGCCAATGCGATTGCACCGAGTCCCGCATATCCCTGAGCGAATGTCGAATCTGTTGCGATAGAAAGATTTAGATATTCTTCCGATTTTTTTGAATCGCCTCGTTTCATCTCGATTTGAGCGAGATTGAAATATGCCCAGCATCGAACTCTTCGCTCCGATGCACCGACTCCCGCCTGTTCGCTGTATATCGCTCCTATATCGTATTGCTGGATAAATTTCTGCGATTTAGATGAAACCACATCGCCGAAAAGCTCTTTCGCAGTAATCGTATCGCCCAATGCGAGTTCGACGACTCCCCAGAGATTCAGAATTCGCGTATCGTCGCAGGACTGGTTGCACAAATCGTATAAAAGTGAATCAGCGGTGTTATAATTCTTTGAAATGTAAAGCGTTAAGCCATAATTATAAATCACATCGGGATTATCGGGGCATTTCACGAGTGCCTGCCGACCATAGGATAGTGCTGAAAAATAATTTGATTTCAGACGCTCGATAACACCGAGATTCGATAATGCACGACAGATTTCACCCTCGTTTTCGACCTCTTTTATGAACTGAATTTTAGCCGAATCTATTTCACCGAGCTTAAAATATATCGCACCGAGATTTAAGTGAACTCCGCGAAAATTAGGATTCATATCGAGTGATTTGTGATATTCATTTTTTGCATCGTCTAATTTCCCGCTGCGGAAATAGATATTCCCGAGCGAAAAATGCGATAGCGGGTCGTCGAATTTTCGCCAGCCGAAGAAATCTATATATATCGTCACGCCGAGAAACAGGACGATTGCAATTATGTAGTAGTTTCGCTTACGGATTTCTTCGATGAAAAATTGCAATCCTGCCGTAGCGAGAATTATAATCGGCGGAATCAATGGCAGTCTGAATCTGCTGCATACGAAAAATGCGACTATGGCAAACGAGTAAAGTATCGCACTCCATATGAGCAGCGATTTATTCTCGAATTTCGCCTTAAAAATTCCGATTAACATAAATGGGATTAAAATTCCCCATCCGAGACCTAATAATATCAGCCAGAATAGTGGCGAACCGCGAGTGAGAAAATAAATATTCCCATTATTCCCGATTTCTGCTGCTCCCGAAAGAAGCATAATTTTTTTGCCGAACAATTTTATTGCACTCGCAAAATCATTTCGCCAGAAATTTAAACCCTTTTTCATATAGAACGATGAAACCTGCGATGGTAGCAATTTTTCGCCCGTTTCTCTTTCGGCGAGTCCAACACATTGTCGATATTGCCAATTCCATCCGAATTCCGGCACAACCGCCGATGTGCCATTGGATTGTGAATTATTCCCGATATAAAAATTTATTCCCCCCTGCGATGCGATAGGAACAATATCGCCATCGAGATAATTTGCGACCATCACCGGTGCGATGGGAATTAGCAATGCCAATATAATGTAGATTGTTCGCCATTTCAAATACCGCCAAAGCCAAATTAAAACTAATGGAGCAAGTATTAGAACAGTCGGTCGTGTGATAGCGAGTATCCCGAGCCAGATACCGAGCCAGAATACCGAGAATTTTGTGCGTTTTTCTCTCGAAAGCAGTGTGAAATATATCAGCCATATGATTCCCGCCGAGAAAAATGAATCTAATAGCAGTCTCGACTCGAAATATATCTCGATTGGATTTATCGCCCACAGAAATACCGCGAGGAGGATGAGCCATCGTTTTGTAATCGTTCTTTTAGCGACCCAATAGAATGGAACAATACTCAAAAGTCCCCACAAACTCTGGAAAATTCGTGGTGTCCATCCATTAGTTCCGAAAATCGAATAAATTGCGGATAGAATATATGGGTAAAGTGGTGCTCGGAAGAACACTCCAGATGGCAAAATTTGCCCCGCTGCAATCTTTTTCGCCCAAAGGTGATGGTATAGTTCATCTAAAAAATATCCATCCCAATACGGTGATTTTGACAAGAAATATAAATGGAATACCCTAATCGCAAGACCGATAAGCAAAATTATCGGGATATATGTCTCTACTTTTTTCGTTTTCATCTTTTATTTTTTATGAATTTCGTTTTATTATAGTTTATATATTTATAAATTTGCAAGAAATAATATATATCTTGGAGGGATTTTATGAAAAGCCATACCGAGTATCTATGGTTCAATACGCGGAATCGTAAGGAGTTCGTCAATATCACCGACACAATCGAGCGAATCGTGGGGTCATCGCAGGTGAAAGAGGGATTATGTCTCGTATCTGCGATGCACATTACCGCGGGAGTTTTTGTAAATGATGAAGAATCGGGATTGAAAGAGGATATCTGGGAAATTTTAGAAAAACTCGCTCCATATCGTAAGGATTATAAACATCATCTGACAGGCGAGGATAATGGCGATGCACATTTGAAATCGCTGCTGGTTCATCATCAGGTTGTTCTGCCGATTACCGATGGCAAATTGGATTTGGGACCTTGGCAACAGATATTCTATGCAGAGTTCGATGGTCAGCGAAGAAAACGAGTGATTGTCAAAATAATCGGGGAATAAAAAATGCTGCAATTTAATCTATATTAAAAAAGGGAGAATTGTAATGTATTTTTTCTATGCCGATGCATCTGGCAATTTGACCACAAAATATAGTAATTTAGATTATTTATATGTTTATGGGGCAATATCCTTGTATGCAAATAAATGGCATGGATTTGAAAAAACCATAAATAGAAAAAAGAAAGAACTGATAGCAAACCACAGACTTTCAATCTCGTTAGCAGAATGTGAAATCAAATCGAATTGGATACGAATAGAAAGCGAAAGGAAAAAGCATCCTTTTTTGTCAAAACTTACAAATAAAGAAATTGAATCTTTAATAAATTTATACTATCACCAAATAGAATATCATCATATAGAAGTTTTTGCCGTTGTTGTCGATAAAAGGTATCTTCATCATTCATTCGATAGAAGTAAATTACATAAAAAAGCATGGGAAGAACTTTTGGAAATGTTCGAAATTTTTCTGAGAAAAAAACATCCGAAACATCAAGGTATTATAATCGTAGATGATGAATCTGTTCAGACAAATACAAAACTCGCAATGCAACATTTCGATTTTCAAAATGATGGAACTTCATCGGGATTATGGTTACAACATATAGTTGAAATGCCAATGTTCACAAGGAGCGAACTTTCGAATGGAATTCAACTTGCCGACATAATCGCTTACAGTATTTATAGAGCTTTCCGTGATAGAAATCCAGAGTATGAGCATTTTAAAAAAATCGAACCGTTCATATACATGAATGAAGGTATTTTAAGGGGTTTGAGTATTTATCCAAACGAAAGCCCATTAATTGAAATGATGAACTGGACTGAAAAAAAAAGACGGGATTTTCCAACCCCGTTTTCTGTAAAAAATGGTGTCCGGCTGGGCAAACCATATCGAGCCGCAAAAATCGGCACCGGACAAAAACTTTTTTATCTGTTTATAACTTGAGCATTGTAAAGTTATTGTCAAGGAAAAAATAAAAGACGAGGGAGATAATATGCGTTTCGCAATAATAGGACTTCCACAGTGCGGGCGAACAACTGTTTGGAAAGCATTATCCGGTGGGCATACCGGACATAGCGAGAATATCGCTGCGGTAAAATTGCCAGATGAGCGACTTATGAAAATCGCCGATGTCGTGAATGCAAAAAAGATTACTCAAATCGAACTCGAATTTCAGGATACTGTGGGCGATATAACTCACGGCGGAACGATATTCTCCGATATTCAAGGAGCATTCGGACTTATTATCGTTCTGCGCGGTTTCGACTGCGGTTTCGGAACACCTAATCCTATCGACGATGCTCGCAATATCCGTGAAAATCTAATCCTTTTCGATTTGTCTGCAACCGAGACAAGAATTAATTCGTTGAATGCCGAAATTGGGAAACCTCACTCGAAAGATGATAGAAAAATTATCGAGAAAAATCTCGAAACATTGAAAAAATTTGCCGACATTTTAAATGATGGAAAATTAGTCGGCGAATTGGCACTCGATGAAAATGAAAAAAAACTCGCTCGAAATCAGGGACTTTTGACAGCAAAAAAATGGTTCGCTATCGTAAATACCGAGGATAGCTGCGAATCATTAGATATGGAAAAATTCGGCTCGATACTCGGTGAAAATATATCGGTCATTCCCGCTAAATTTATACTCGAGCTCGCCGAACTCGAACTCGATGAAGCAAAATCCTTTATGGATGAACTCGATATCCCGAAAAATATCATCGACAAAACCTTACGAGATATATACGAAAAATTCGGTTTCATCGAATTTTATACCGGAAATGAAAAGGAAGCTCGTGCATGGTCGATACCGAAAGGAACTATCGCAGTCGATGCCGCCGGGAAAATTCATTCGGATATCGGTCGAGGTTTCATCCGCGCCGAAATCGTCAGTTGGGATAAATTTATCGAAGCAGGCGGTTATGCACAAGCCAGAACAAAAGCATATTTCAGAATCGAGGGCAAGGAATATGCTATGCAGGATGGCGATTATGTCGCATTTAGGTTCAATGTGTAACAAATAAAATCCAACCGCATAATTCACATCTCCGAGGTCGCAAATCATTCGTAGCAACTCACGGTTCGTATTTAGGAAACGAGAAATCATGTTTATGGCTTGACAAAGCATATTTAGAAACGATAATATCATTCTCCGTTCGCTGAAGCGGAACGGCAATGAAGAGAATGAAAAAAGAAAATGAAATATCATTGCCGTCTGCTTTAGCTGACGGTTCTGTAAAATCCATTCTGAAATTAATGAGAATTTTATTGCGGAAGAGGGATGGATTGGGTAAATTTGAGGAGAGAAAGTGGCAAAATTCGGGGAAAGAAATGAACAAAAAATTGATAATACTTTGCTTGCTCGCTTATATAGGTGCTTGCTATTCACAATATTACACCAAATTAATTCGCCATTCCAAACCAAATGAAAGAACCTGGGCAAGAATGAAAAATGGTGAGGAAGTCTCACGACAAATGGAGGAAAGAACCCAAGACACGCTATTCTTAGACAATTTCGCCATCGTAAGCCCAGTAATACCTTTCTCTGGAAAAATAGGAGAAATAAAAGATACAATATACAGACCTATTGTCATTAGTGAATGTATTTTCAAGAAAGGAATTCTGACAAAGGCAGTGTTCAAAAGTGATTTAGCCTTTAGGAAGTGTTATTTTGAGGATTGTGCCCAATTTGACGAGTGTGAATTTCTTGGAAATGTTGAATTTAGTAAATGCCATTTCATAACTCAAGCAAGATTCCAAAAAGCTCATTTCTATAGAAATATGGACTTTCATTGGTCAAATTGGTACACATACATAAATCCTGAATTTAGATTTGCAGTTGTGGATTCTATAGCGAATTTTAAGAACAACTTTTTTCTTGGTCAAGCACTATTCTGTGCTATAAAATTCCACGGTCCCGCTTTGTTTGGAGATTGCACATTTGATAGTCTAGCCGATTTTGGAGGGTGCCACTTCTTTAAAGATGCTGATTTCTCATCAGTGAACTTTATTTACAAAGCAAATTTTAGCGAATGTCATTTTGATTCATCCGCACTTTTTTCATCCGTTACTTTTGATGGTGGTGCCGAATTCCGAAAAGTTAATTTTAATTATTTCTTAGATTTTCAAAGTATATCGATTCCAGAGAAACAACTTGTAGATTTGGATTGCTCATCTTTTAGAAAAAATGACTTGGCTGGTTCAATTCTTATAAGCAATATTAGATTGAAAGGTGATATAGCAATACCTGCTTCCAGTATGCCAAAACCATCTATATGGTTTTACGAACCAGAATATGCAAAAGGAGCGGATGATAATAGCTATGATTATATATTGCGAACATATGCCTTAATATATCGGAATCAGTTGCAGCAGAATCGTATGGCTGACCATGATGCTTTGTTAATTGAAGCTAAGAATTTTGAAAGATCGCTGGCATGGAAACGAAAGCAGTTCCTTAAATGGTTCTTCTTGCTATTAATGGGAACCTTTTCAGGATACGCACTTGTTCCGTATATAACATTCAAATGGATAATCGCAATCATTCTTTTGTTTTCTGTTTTCTATATGGCAAGGCAATTTCGTCCCAAGCCATACTATTTCAAAAAGGAAAATGGACATAGAAAATCGCACTCATCAAAAAATCGAAAGATTTTAATAAGAGAAAGTTTTATTGTAAGATGGAAAAATGCTCTGATTAAATCTATTCTATTCTCAGTAATATGCTTTTTTACAGGCTCATTTCAAAATGAAAGGCCCCAAGGACTTAATAAAATACTATTTGTAATTGAACTAATATTGGGGTATTTTCTAATGGCATTGTTTATTGTGTCTTTGGTAAATATAATTGTTCGATAATAATAGTAAAATATAAGACTATATAAACACTACCCCTGCAACAGAAGGAAAAACAAATAATGCAAGGGCATTCAATTAAGTTCCTTTTTTTCAAATATTATTTTCATTTGACAATTTACTATATATAATCTATATTCAAAAATATTAGTTAAAATGAAAAAATCCAAATGGGAGGTTCATCGTGAAAAAAGCTATTATTGTATTAACTTGCATTGCGAGTGTTTTGCTCGCAAAAAATCCAGCATCGAAACAAATGTTTTATGCGCCAAATTCATATCCGATTTCTGCCGAAATTTTAAATGAATTGTCGCAGGCGAAAATTTCGGGTAATTCCGAACAGGTGAACTCAATTCAGCCGAGACTCGACCGACTTGGGCATATTCCTGCACCTATATCGCTCGAATGCAGTTCGGTTATTTCTCCACTTGCCGAAATTCCATCGAGAGCAGATAAATCTTTCGATACGGATGGTTATATCGCATTTAGCTCGAATTCCGAGTGCAGTCCCGCAATCGCTATATCGAGTGATGGCACGATGTTTGCGGCTTATGTGACAACCGACGATACAATTCCACACAAATTTATTATGGTTGCCAAATCTACAGATGGCGGCACAAGCTGGATACCATTAGTGACTGTAACCGATCCATCTTACGATTTAGAATATCCTCAACTCACGATTGGCGAGGGCGAACAAGATTGGGTGTTCTTGAGTTATAATACATCGAACAACGAAGTTAGTGTAGCCCGTTTCAGTTTCACGGGTAGTGGTGGAGAAGCCCATTCTATCGATGGTTCGGCATTGTCTGGAAAACGAAGGGCGAAAATTATCACCGATACCGACTCATACTATTATCTATATGCGGCATATATTTGCAATGGTATGTTCGATACCGATGTTCATCTTGCTCGCTCGACAGATTTTGGGATAACTTGGACACAAGTAGATTTCACAAACCAAGGTGCTGAATATTGCGATATTGCATATCTTGGAAGCGGGAAACTCGCAGTAGTAACGCAAACCAATGCCGATGAAACAGGTGCTATCTGGTCTGCTACAAGTTCGGATTATGGTGCGAGTTGGAGTGCTGGAGCTAATATCGCATCGACTGGAGCATATCCCAGAATCGCTGCGAATGGCGATGAGGCGATGGTTGTTTATACATACAAATGTTCGGATTCCGACCACGATATTAAATATATTCACACAACCGATGGTGGAACTACCTGGGAAAATGGCTCGGTTACTTATTCTTTTTATAATGAGAAATTTGCAGACATCGCTGCCGGCGAAAACTCGTTTATGATAGCATATTGGAAACAAGGGAAAATCGAATTTGAATCCTGTCCATTCGGTGGATACTGGGGTAGCGATGTAGATGTTTCCGACGAGTCTACCGCTTACGAGATATTCCCCGCTATCGCTGTTTCAAATGAAGCTCCTGGTGGTTGTCCTGTAATCGTATGGGAAAATATTTTTTCCGCCGATGACCACGATATAAAATTCGATAAAAATTGCTGCGATGAACTTTCTGCAAGTCTTTACGCTTTCCCGACAACGGGCACCGCACCTCTAAATGTAATGTTAAAAAATCAAAGCACAGGTTCGGTGGATAATTTCACTATTTATTTCGGTGATGGCGAAAGCTCGACCGAGGATTCTATCGTTCATATATATACTGTTCCCGGAAATTATGAGGCAATGCTTGTGGCGTCGAATTTCTGCATAACAGAGACATCGACTGTCGAAATCACGGTCGGTTGCCCTGAATTGACCGCTAATATTTCGGTCTCTACTGTATCGGGCAATGCTCCATTGACAGTTTCATTCTTGGATAGTTCCACAGGCATCGTGGTTTCACGAGTATGGAATTTCGGCGATGGCTCGACAGATACGACATCATCGGTAGAGCATATATATAATACCGCCGGCACATATAATGTTTCATTGATTACGCTCGATGCCTGCGGTGCTGTCGATACTGCCTATGTTACAATCTGGGTTTATGCACCACTCGGAGCACAAATCACGATAACACCTGCGATACTCGAATTCGGCGAGGTCTCTGTCGGTGGATGCGGTCCGCAATACCTCGCTGTCGGAAATGTCGGCGATGCAAATCTAATAATCGATTCCGTTATGATTGTCGATGCAAATTATTCAGCGTCGGTTCCCGAACCTATGACAATTGCTCCTGGTGAATGGGACACAATCGAGGTTCAATTCTGCCCGACCTATACAGGTGAAATCGATGCCATTATGGCGATATTCTCGAACGACCCGCATACTCCGATTAGAAGTGCGCCACTCAGAGGAACCGGTGTTGAAACACCGATGTCCGATTTATCACTCACCCCGACAAGTCTCGAATTCGACAGTGTCAGTTTCAGTGACTGCCAGAGTAAAAGAATTACGGTGCGGAATAATGGCACGAGTCCTATAAGAGTTAATGGAATGATACTTCTCGGTTCGGGAGCATTCACGATAACAGGAAATGACACATTCACAGTTAATCCCGATTCATGGAAATATATCACGATTCGATTTTGTCCATATTCTTCTGCAACCGCTTATGTTGGGACTTTGATTGTTCAATCCGAAGTCGGCGAATACACAATTTCGCTTAATGGAACTGCCTGGGCAGAGATGACCTGCGTCGATTATGGCTCGTATCAAATTTGTTCAGACAATATCGATGGCGATAGAATTTATGGCAACATCCGTCTCGTGAACGATTTGGGCGACACGATTGCGATGATAGGTTCTATCGGCGAGGTCGGGGCGTATATCGACCTCGATGTAGCAGCAGGAACGGGTGTAGCGAGATTTGTTCACGAGGATGGCTCGAAACCGTATGTCTATGGCGGCGCATTCGACCTCACATATTGGGGAATCAAATTCCGTTTCGACCCATCGACAGATATGCTTCCAGATTCGATTCGAGACAAAATCACACCCGATTCACTGCTCGGTGCACCGTTCGCATATTCCATTTCGCTCGACCCGGCGGAAATCGATGTCGATAATGGATACTGGGATATTTCGGGTGAAATCTCTATCAATAATGGTGCTAACTTTATGGGGTCTGTCGGAATTCATCGCAGAAGCTATTACGATGGCACTGTCGAATATTTTATCGAAGATTTTGAACTCGGTCTATGGGATAATGCTTTCAAGTTCAAATTCCACGATTTATATGTTAATAACGATACAATCGAGGCGAGTCAGATTTATCTTAAAGTCAATTCATCGCTGATTCCATCGACTACATTCATAAGTGGCGGTTATTTCGAGATAAATGCGAGGTCTCTGGCGATATATCACGGCGAACTTATCGATTTAGACCTTGCGATTACATTCCCAGATTTCGTATTCCCTGCTGGCGGGCATACAGTCGGAATCCGAAAAGCGAAATTGCGATTGGTATGGGACGATGGCGAAATAACAAGATTCTCCGGCGGTGGAAGATTATCGATTTCAGGACTTATGCCGGACCTCGGCAGCGAGACATACATCGGTGCTTATGTAACAATCATTCGCGATGCCGGTATCGACGATGTCAGACTTGAATTTATGGGTTTCAGCCCTGGAATACCATTAGGGGCGACAGGTTTCTTCCTGACAGGTGTCGAGGGTGAGGTCGACCACATAACAGAACCTGAAAATCTATATATCGAGTTCGGTTGTCAACTTTCCGGCGGACCATCTGTGCCTTATTTCGGCTCGGTTGTGAGAATGGAACCGACTGTCTCGATAGATTTCGGCGAGGATATGTTCGCATTCAATGGCGATGTCAGATTTCTCAATAATCTCGCTCGCGGTTCGGCAGGATTTCGATACTGGTGGAACTATGGCGGTGGCGGATGGGCGCTTAATGGATATGCGAATCTTCGAACTGGAATCAACGATTATATATGGGCACGCGGAGGAACCGAACTTTCGATGTGGCGTGAACCCGCTGGGAGATTTCATCTTACTGGAAACTCCGGCGTAGAGGTTCATATCCAGCATCACGCTATCGCATGGCTGTTCCCGACACATGATATCGAGGTCGACGGCACACTTTATTATGGAGAATTTAGACACGGCGGCGATTCCGGTGGACATTGGGGTGTCAAGGGCGAAGCATATCTCAATTTCTTCGGACTTAGACCATCGATTGCATACATAGATGGTCATGTTTCGCTGCTCGGCGATGCCGAATCCTACAATGCGATGGAAATGTATCGAACATTCTATAAAGATGCAACAGCCGACGAGGATATTCGATATGAACTCGGTTCGACAGATATGAATCTGTTCACTGTGCGAACCGATAGCGATGTTAGACCGAATATGTCTATCGAAACCCCAGATGGCGATATTATCACACTCGATTCCTGCTCGTTCGACGACGATGCACCACTTGTCAGAATCGAGGGTTATTACGATGGCCATTTCTATCGCGGGATGATGATTAAGCGAAACATTTCCGGTGTCTGGACAGTTCATCTTTCGGGACTGCCAGCTGGCGACAGCGACCATCCAGTTCAAGTTAAGGGTTTCCACAACCCGATGTCGCTCGCTCTCTCGACAGAGTTGCAACCCGATGGTTTCGATATTTCCGGCGCAGTCGACGGTGTCGATGCGGATGACACAGTATATCTCACGATTATGCTTAAACCCGATGATGTCGATGCAGGTGGGAGACCTATCGCAGAGATGATGCTGACGGGCGATTTCACAATCGATACATCTTTCACATTCGACCAACTCGGTTTTGTCGAGGGAGATTATAAATTGATGGCTTACGCCGAGGATAATCTTAATCGATTTGCAGATTTCACCGATGATGCAACGAACATTCATTTCCCCGAAGATTTGATAGCACCTTCGGCACCGGGCTTTGCAATCGCATCGTGGGTCGATGATGAAAATATCAGATTCACCTGGCAGCGATGTTCCGAACCCGATGTCGCTGGATATAAAGTATACAAGGGCTGGAACGATGGCGGCAGTGTAGATTGGTGGGAAACTAACGATGTCGCAAATGCAAATTATTTCCTTTTCGATAATGCAAAGGTTATGCTCGCCGATAGTTTGCGAGAGTCCTTTGTATTCGGGATTTCTGCGTATGACAACGCGGGAAATGAAAGCGAAATATATGTCGTTTCCCCAACAGGTCTCGACCCGACAGAACGGGATACGATTCCACCAGCAGTTGCTTTCGACTATACCGTTCCAAACATTGCCGAGCGTTTGCTGACAATATACTGGACTGGCGATGACGATGTCTATTCTTATTCGCTGACTATAAGCAATACAGATGGCGATGTTTTCCTGCAAACTCAGTTGTCGGGCGACCTATCCGAATATACTGCGGAAAAACTTATGCCCGGTGCAGATTATGTCCTTACTATTGTCGCTGTGGACTCATCGTTGAATTTGAGTGTGCCGGATACAATCGTTTCAGCATTTTATGATGTTGCAGACCAAGATGGCGATGGCATTCCAGATTGGTGGGAGAATTTCTATTTCGATGGTCCCGAATTCTGCGAGCCGACCGACGATGCGGACAGCGACTTAGTGAATAATCGCAATGAATATCTTGCTGGAACCGACCCGAACAATCTCGACAGCGATGGTGATGGTGTTTCAGACCTTTCAGAAATCGCATCGCCTATTCTCGACCCGAATTCTGATATGGATGAAGATGGCGATAGGATAGCCGATGATTGGGAAAATTATTTCTTCGGCTCGGATACAATCAGGGGACTTGCCAATCGCGATGACGATGGCGATGGTTTGAATAATCTTGCGGAATACGAGAATCACACCGACCCACACAATTCGGATAGTGATGACGGCGGTCTTTCAGATGGCGATGAGGTCGCACTCGGCACAGACCCGAACGACCCGAGCGATGACGACGATGTTAATTGCACTATTTCACTTCACCGCGGATGGAATTTAATTTCACTGCCGATTATTCCCGAAACTAATTCGTGGCAAAACTTGTTCCCGAGCGGTCTCGCTCTATTCGAATACGATAACGAACTTGGAGCATACGATGTTGTCGATTCTATCGAATCCGGAATCGGTTATTGGCTTTATTCTATCGCAGATGTCGATGTAAATATTTCAGGCATTCCAGTATTTCATATAACGGGCGATTTCACATATGGCTGGTTATTGGTCGGTTCTCCGATGATACCGAGTGGATACCCATTGGGTTCGATACATACCGAACCCGCTGGTTCGATTGTTCCACCCGCATTCGCTTACGATGGCGGCACTGGATATTCGACCGCACCACTTCTCGAACCGGGTAATGGATACTGGATATTTGTCAGCGGCGATGGCGAATACACAATCGATAGAACTTATGCGGGATTTTTCCGTGGGTTTGCATCGGGAAATATCGAGACAGGAACTCCTCCACCTCCACCATCTCTCGATAACAATTCACTATTACCGAAATCACTTACGATGAAAGTGTATCCTACACCGTTCAATTCATCGACAAATATCGCATTCAAAACCGCTGCGAACACTTATGCTACAATCGATGTGCTGGATTTGAATGGGCATATATCGAAACATCTATTCGCTGGCGAGGTTAACAGTGGTATTTACTCGACTGTTTGGGATGGCACCGGCGATTCCAATGAGGATATGCCCGCTGGATTGTATTTAATCAGACTTAACACTGCAAATGGTGAAATTACTCAAAAAGCTTTGTTGGTGCGATAATCGGGGAATAGAAATAGCGGATATTCCAAAACAATAATATAGAAAAAATTGGGGCAGTGATTTTGGTATCGCTGCCCTTTTTTATATCGTTTGTTTTGTGTAGGAGAGGTCTCCTGACCTTGATATAATTGTGTAATCGGCATCGGGATAAATCGGCATCAGGAGATGCCTCCTACATATCCACTATTTTCGGCAGAATAGCTTTCACAAGAGTCGCCATTTTCATATCCGCTGTAGCCGCTGTCGATAGAATTTCCGCAAGTGTTACGGGCTCGATAGCATCTGGAAGGCACATATCTGTGATAATCGAAAATCCCAGCGTTTTCATTCCCGAATGCACGGCGACAATAACCTCTGGAGCTGTGGACATTCCGACAGCATCGCCACCGATTGTCCGCAAATAGCGATATTCGGCGGGTGTTTCGAGATTCGGTCCAGATACGGGGACATAAACTCCCTGCACAAGTCTGATGCCGATTTCGAGAGCGGTTTTCTCGGCTATATCACGAAATTCTTTCGTGTAGGCATCGGACATATCGGGGAAACGCGGTCCCAGTGTGTCGTCATTTCGGCCTATTAGTGGATTGTCGCCGATGAGATTGATATGGTCTGTGATGAGCATAATATCGCCCGGGCGAAACAATGGATTTAGCGCACCCGCAGCGTTGGACACGAGCAAAATATTTATTCCCAGCGCCTTCATCACTCGCACAGGATATGTGATTTGCTTCATAGTCCAGCCCTCGTAGTAGTGGAATCTTCCCTGCATCGCCATAACAGGCACACTTGCAAGTGTCCCGAAAATAAGTTTCCCCGCGTGACTTTCGACAGTGGAAACAGCGAAATGTGGAATTTTCTCGTAATGTATTTCTGTCTCGACATCGATAGATTCTACGACTTTGCCGAGACCTGTGCCGAGTATTATACCGATTTTGGGTGTCCCTCGATAATATTTGCGGATTAACGGTATTGTTTCATCGAGTTGTTTGCGAATTTCGAGCATTTTTGCCTCCTAATCGAGATTTCAATTTCCAAGTATATATTTAATCGATGCAAATTCAATTTCCAAGACAAAAATTCGCAATTATATTTTTAAAATTCATTTGACATTGTGAATTTTATCGATATAATGACCTAGAATTCAAAATTAAAAGGAGGAAAACTATGAGTTGGTATGTAAAAGTATTAAAGAATTATGCCGTATTCAGTGGGCGAGCGAGACGAAAAGAATATTGGATGTTTGTTTTATTCAATATAATTTTTTCTTTTGTTGCAATGATACTCGATAATATTATTGGAATAGCCATTGAAAATGTTGGATATGGTCCAATATATCTATTATATTGTTTAGCGGTTTTTATACCCGGTTTAGCGGTTTCGGTCAGAAGATTACACGATATCGGCAAAAGCGGTTGGTTTATACTTATTTCATTGATTCCTTTTATCGGTCCTATTTGGCTGCTGGTTCTGATGTGCACCGATAGCGAATCAGGTGAAAATGATTATGGAACAAATCCAAAAGAAAATGATTAAACAATAATTAGTTTAATCTCACATATTAGATAAATCGTTTATATTTCTACAATCTGTGAGCGGATATTTTGTAGAACACCGACCATCGCCCAGAATAAAATCAGCGACGACCCACCAGCGGATATAAATGGCAGCGGAATCCCCGTAATCGGTGCGAGACCTAATGTCATTGCAATATTGATGAAAACTTGAAAAAATATTATACCCGCTATTCCCATCGTAACAATCGATGCGAACGGTGTTCTTGCCAGCCGTGATAGTGCGAGAATTTTCATCAACAGCAACCAGAATAGAAACAGTAGAACGATTGTTCCGATGAAACCGAACTGTTCACCGAGCACCGAAAATGCAAAATCGGAATGTTTAGCGGGTAAAAATGCCAGTTTTGTCTGTGTGCCTTCGAGCAAACCCTTGCCGAGTATTCCACCCGAACCGATTGCGATTTTCGATTGAATCAACTGATAACCCGCACCGAATGGGTCGTGATGAGGATTTAGAAATACCATAATTCGCTCACGCTGATATGGATGTAGTTTCGACCAGACATACGGTGTAGATACGCCGATGAAAATCGCTATAATTATAACACCGATGAATAATCCGGGGGACACTCGCCATCGGATAAGGATAAATATCAGAATCAGGAAATACACAAGCCAAACAATCCAGTGGACTGCACTGACCATCGCAAGAAGTGGTGTCAGAAGCAGAAAAAGATATAGCGGACGAGTTCCTGCGGCATAGAGCATCACAAAAAGCAACACCGAAAAGACGATTCCTGTGCCGAGGTCGGGTTCGCGAACTACGAGGAAAAACGGCGGGATTATCAAAAAAATCGAAGCCATGATTATAAAAATCGAATCGACATCTTTAAGATGGTCTCGAAGCCATCTGCCGAGTGCAAACACCATAATCAATTTTGAAAATTCAGACGGTTGCAATTTGAACATCCCTATACCGAGCCATCTTTTGACATCGGCGCCCTGAAACAATGTCAGAGCGAGCAGAATTATAATCGAGATGTAATAGACATAAGCGAGTCCATCGTGGATTCTAACAGGAATCCGCCAAAGGAAAAACATCACGCCGATTCCAATAAGCAAAAATGCCGACTGGCGGAGATATAACATCTCGAGACCTGTTCCGACAACAGCGGAATAGATAATCACAATCCCGATGAGCGAAAGTGCCAATGCTATTGCGAAAAGTCCAAAATCGAATTTCATAGAATAATAATAAATGGCAAAGTTCAAAGTTCAAAGCCAAAATGTCAAATGAAGTTTAAAATTAAACACTGCATATTTCAAAATCGAATACACGCTAATTTATTCGGTTGATTTTTCTATTTCACCTGTTTCAATTCGATTCCGAACATATTTCCCCATTTTTTCCCCGTAACAAAAAGCCGTCCTCTAATTTTATCATAAGCGATACCATTGAGAACATCCTCGTATCCAGTGCGAACCGAATCGGGCAAAATCCCTGTAAGGTCGATATACGAAACAACCTGTCCTGTCTTGGGTTCGATTATCGCAATTTTATATGTCCTCCAGATATTTGCATAAATTTTGCCATCGATATATTCCAGTTCATTGAGATATTTCACCGAACCTGTGTCATCGAATACATTAACACTGCCGATTTCCCGCAAACTATTCGGGTCGAGAAAATGTAGTGTAGATGTGCCATCGCTCATAATGATTTTTCCCCTGTCGTGAGTGAGTCCCCAACCCTCTGTGGAATAGTGAAATTCACCGATGGGTTTAAAAGTATCTCTATCATAGATAAAACCGATATGCGAACGCCAGGTCGATTGAATTATTTTATCCTGCCATATAGTGATTCCCTCGCCGAAATATTTCTGCGGGATATCGTATCGCTGAACGACTTTACCTGTTTCGAGTTCGACCTTGCGCAATGACGAACTACCATTAAGCCCTGTGCTTTCGTATAGATAGCCATCGTAAAATTCCAAACCCTGCGTGAATGCCGATGTATCGTGAGGAAATATCTCGACAACTCGATAGGTATATTTTGCAGGAGTGAGTGCATTTTTATTCGTAGATGATTTGTGTAAATAAAATCCTGCAAAAATCCCGATTGCAAGAATCACCCATATTATCGAAAGAATTATTGCTGTTTTTCTTTTCATAATGTATCGAAATCGAACGAACGCATTATTACCTCGCAATGCCTTAAATACGGTTCTTTGCGGATTCCCGGTGCAAAAACCGCGCCATCGAGAATGTATCGCCGATTGTGCAATGTGTCATCGAAAATATAACCGACCACAGGACCACCGGCAACCGCTTTCCGATTTTTCCATCTCGCACGATATTTTATCGCAGGAATGTTATGGAAATTCGTATGCTCATAGGTCAATGTGCCATCGACAATCGAATCGCCCTCGTAATATATTGCACAGAGACTATCTCTCGTGTGAACCAGCCATTTCAACGATATTTTGCCCTTCATCGCAGAATCTGGCAGTGTCCAATAGACAAAAACCCATCGTTCGGGTTCGAGCGCTCGCAGCCAAAGGAAATGCTTTTCTGCTGTGCCTTTTTCCCAATCGAACATCCGCGGAACTCGAATTTTGAAACCATAATCGTCGGCGATTTTTTTCTCGATATCGAACTTTTCGCTTTTCCCTTGAAATTTGCTGAATATCCATTGGGCAACATGTTCATCGGTATAATCGTTAATCTGGTCGAATATTTCATCGGTGTGAGTTAAAATATATGCTCGCAACTGGTCGGCTGTCGGAGCGGTTAAAATCACAAGAATTTGGTTTTTCGACCACGGATTATGCTTGACAAAAATATTGTATTTGCCTGTCATTACGCTGTCGTAAGCGGCTTTGGAAAGCGACATTCTTACAAGTGCTCCGAAATGTCCCGGCGACTCGAAAGATGCCGCAACGAGAACGATATGATGTTTCGTGGCATTATCGAAATTTGTTGTATCGCCCCAGAATATTCTAAATAATCTTTCCGGACGAGGTGTGATTATCGGTTGTGCGATAGCGATTTCGAGTGGCTCTTCGACTAAATCGAGTTCTTCATCGTCGGCGAAAGCATAGACAGAATTGAAACTACCGATTGCCTCGGATTTGAAATTCGAACAACCGATGAATAAAACGGCTAAAATTAAAATAATTGTGAAAATCGAATGTTTCATAGGTATAAAAATCGGACTGAAATGCTGAAAGTCAAGCATAATCGCCGACTATGTTCGTAAATCGAATTCTTTTCTATGAAGATACGCTATCGCCACAGCGGCGGCATCGGAGGCATCGAGAGTAAGTTCCATATCGGGTTTCAGAATATTTTTCACCATATATGCTACCTGTTCTTTTGTGGCATTGCCATTGCCCGTGAGAGCGAGTTTCGCCTCGGCGGGAGATATACTTTCGATAGGAATATCTCTGTGTGAACCAGCGACTAAAATCGCACCTCGTGCCTCACCGAGACGAATCAGTGTGCGAGCATTCATCCCGAAAAAAGGACTTTCGAGCACGAGAATATCGGGAGAGAATTTCTCGATAAGTTCAGAAACCGCATCGTAAATTTTCAAAAGTCCGCGCTCGGTTTTTTTCGCACCGACACGATATATTCCGCCGGCGATAAATTTCTGCATCCGCCTGTTGCCATCGACTACGCACCAGCCCAATATTCTTGTGCCAGGGTCTATTCCGAGAACTTTCATAATGTTAATTCCTGAATTAAATTTTATGAAAAATAATAAAAAAATGAAATTTGACAAGGTCGATTTGACGATTATATTTTTTTCATAACGATAATAAATTCTTTTACCATCGTATTATCCACTTCACCTGGAATATTTGAAGGACTATTTCGCAATGCCATTCGCTTGTTTGGAATCGAACGCTCGAATGTATCGATGTGCTGGAATCCAAAATATTCAAAGAAATCTCGAATTGCGCTATCGGTTGGGAGAGTTGTGTTTTTTACTTTTCTGTTTGCGATTACATAACAGGCATAGCCACCCGTCTTAATGACTTTGGATACATTTGAAATAGAATCGAATAGGTCAATATAGAAAGCTGCAACCTCTAATGCTCGCTTTTTATCCTTTTGGCTTATTATATCAATCGTATCGTTGAGAGAAGAGCTTGGGAATTCGGGAATTCTTTTTGCTCGTTCACCAAAGATGATTGCTGTAATATTATTCGCTCAATATTCTTTAATGATTGGGTTAGCAATGATTCAGCTTCATTTTTCTTCCCGTTTTTGTATAACAAACGAATTCTTTTATATATTTCTTCAGCTTTTTCGTTAAGTTCATTATCTATTAACATGGGAATTTTTGCCAGTTCTCTTCTGGGTATTGTAGGAGTGCCCACACCCCTTGATAAACTTCTAATTTCCTTTTGGATTAAAGGAGTTTGCAGATAAAGGGCTATGTAATATGGGCTAATATCATTGCTGAATAGTCCAGCTTTTCTTAAAATGTAAATCCAATCATCTGCTATTCCTTCATCCTCCTTTTCTGCAATTACTGCAGCTCGCCCCATGCATCCTTCACCCACCCTGACAAAGACAATATCCTCGACAAATACATATGCGCTTTCCCTATCCATAGAAGAGCCAGGTGTAACAATCTTTTTTGATCTATTGTAGTCTATTCCATATCTGGTCACATTCTTTGCAGTAATCAAATGTTTCCCGTTTGCACCAAATTTTCTCTTTTCCCCATATTCAGCATAGCCATTTTTCATTTCAACAATTTCGTCGAGTCGGAAATCCGCTTTGAGCTTTAATCTATTGAGATAGTATTCAGGATATAAAACATTGTCTTCTAATTCGACAAATTCACCACCTAAATCATCTATGCTGGATTTATGTAATTGAGAAATATCACTTAGGATACTCATTAGGACTTTCCCCTTATGCCCCCCATTATTTCTCTTTCCTATCATAACAATCGTTTTTGAAGTAGTTTTTACATGCAAGCTTCGGAAAATACTTCTTGGAAGAGAAATGAGGACTTCCAATTGAATATTTTTCAGAATGTAGTCTCGGACATATCCAAGATTTGTATTTGCAAATATGCCCATTGGAAGAATTATTCCAATCATCCCATCTTTTTTAGCAAGACGAATGAATTTCTCAAGGAATAAAATTTCCAAACTCTGTGCTTTTTTTCCTCTTGAAATATCATATTTTCTCAGTATTTGCTTTTCAACAAGCTTCCCATATTTTGAAGAAAATGGTGGATTACCTACTACCAGATCAGCAGAATTATCAAATTCCTTCATTTTCAAGGCATCAGCGATAATAATATTTTTTTTAAATTCATTATTTGCATGAGCCAAAACAGAATCGTCTATGTCTATGCCTATAATCTTTTCAAATCCAACATTTTTTGCGCTTTCAAGAAAAACACCATCCCCGCAAGCTGGGTCCATCGCAAATTCGTTTCCGCTAACGAATTTTGTGCAAAGCCTGACTATAAACTCGGCAATCTCATAGGGTGTCCAGAATTGCCCAAGTATTTTCTCCTTGTGTCTGAAGTGTCTTGTGCTTTGCTGGGAATTATATTCCGTCTTTAGCTGCATTTTTCCCTCACTTGTTGCACAATTAATCCAATATCACGCTTATGTTTTTGTGAAGCGATAGCGAATGCTTTTATTACATCTTTTATCAAATCCTTTTTCGATATATCTATTTTGTAGGTGCACATTTCTTTCATTTCTGCGTTCCTATTCAGAATTTGATTGCCAGCATCATCTTCGCAATATCTGAGCCAAATACATAAATATATCATTGCCTGAAGGCCAACTGCTCTTTGTTTATGCTCTAATTTTATCTCCACAAAATATTCACCATTATTCTTAATAAACACAGGAACCTTTTGAATTGCTTTTATAAATCCGCCCAAAACCTCCGTGTTTGTTTTTTGTAAAACAATTTCTTCATTTTCCTCGAGTGTATCTGTATTATTTATATTATTAATGAATTTATCAAGCTCGTCAAAATCATCATCATTCAAAATTCCAATTCTCCTTGCGTCCCAGATAATTTTAGATAATTCATATCCATATCTTGTTTCATTTGTTTTAGGAACAATCAATTCACGGACGACAGTGGGTTTTTCAATTTTATTTGTATCATAACCTATCTGCCATTCAATGTAATCAGAATCTAACATTGGATATTGTCTGGTTGCAACTGGTTCTCCAAAACCTCTCTCCCTCCTTTTGACTCGTACTTTTCCAGTAGGTCTGGTTATTGGTAATTTTATTAAAATCTCTTGATTCTCAGTTTCGATTAGGACTTCTGTTATTGCCATTTTATTCTCCAATATTTTTCTGGTTTTTGCCGTAATATAGGGTATTCATAAAACTATCCATATTTACTCACTTAATTCGATTGAGTGATAAACATATCTTCTGTTTGCGATTCCTTTATCTCTAACATTTTTTATGACCCCATGAACGGGAGATTTCTTGTATTAATATTTCACACTCAGGGCAGATGAAATCGCCTTCTGGAAATGGCTTGTCCATTTCAATTCGCGTCTCTACATCATTCAAGCTAACGACCCTATTGACGAAAAGTCCGGAGCCAAATTTCACGCTTCTGCCACATTCATTGCATATCTCTTCACACATAATAACCCGCCTATTGTTTCCTTTACTTTTCCAGGACAATCCATTTTTTCGAGCCCTTTGCACGCTGAAACATTGCAGCACGCAATTTCTGATAATCATCGACGGGAACAAACCTATCGGTGCGCTCGGAATGCTCGATAACCGTAAGCGATCGACTAACTTTGTCATACTTGAAACTCAAATCGTATGTCAGCGAGTCGAGTTTTATAGACAGCGGTTCGGGAATATAATCGGGTTTATATTTTTCAGGTAATTTTATAATCCAGATACAGTTATACACACTCGGAGTCGAATGCCAAATCGGTGTTTTACGCATAGGTTGACCGAATCCACCCGCATTGTATTCGAGTCCGGGGATTTGAAATGCGAGAAGTTTTTTACCTGCTGTTTGAGCCAAATTCGGCGCGGAAATATTTTCATTTATAACAGCATTAGAATCGAGTCCATTCAGCCCGATAATTGAATAATCGATTAGACTCGCACCCGGATGAAAATCCCCCGCAGATGTTTGGAAATAATTATCGAGTTGCTCCTTTTGAGTTTCACGGTAATATTTAGTGCTGATACCATTAGCGAGACCATAAACATTTTTTTCCTTAACATCGGCATCGCCATTGGGTTTAAGCAAAATCCATAGTGTGTCGGTATCGGTATATATATCGAGTGGATTGTATGGCGATTTAGCCATCTGCACAGACTTTTTCCCAATCCATAGAGCTTGTTGTCCAGCAAAATTCGACGATATTATATTCGATGGAGAATATTTCGACATCGGATTTGCGAAAATCCATTTGCCGCCGATTTTAGCAGCAGTCGATGGCGAACTAAAAAAACTCAATGATGGAATATTGGAAATAGCGGAATTATTTAAAATGCTCGACCCCAAAACCAATTTCGATTCGATACCGAGATGATTCAACATATAACACATAAGAACCGAAATATCGAGGTTATTGGCTATGCCATCACTGAATATATCGGATACTTTTCTTGGAAAATATTTACAGCTACCCATTCCAACATAAGCTTTGCGAAACGATAGATTAAGATATTCATAAATTTTATCGAACTTTTCCTTCGACGTTTTCGCATTTTGAGTCAATGAATCGACCAAAGCATCGAGTTGCGGTGAGCCATCGAGGGCGATATTAAACGAATCGGAAAGCGCTTTCAATAATTTTCCCTCATCTATGCCGAAACCGACCCAAACAGTCGGCAGAAACATCTCGAATGGCGCTTGCCAGTTCTCGCGAACTGTCGGTGCAATATCATCTTTTTCCCATAGATATACATTCGCCCCATTTTCGCTTTTTTGAATCGGCGGCAAATATCCTGTATATTTAATGAAATTCTCCGAAATATTTTTGGGAATGGAAATTTTAAACTCTTTATGCAATATCGGTTCACTATCCCCGAAAATAACTTTTGCCACAAGCGGATGAATCGGGTCGGTGATTTTCTGGTCGATATGGTATTGAAAATCTATAACCGCACCGATAGACATCTGCGGTGGAGCAAATTTGATTCGTCTCCGAAAATTATACTGCGGATATTGTGAACTCGGTTCTGCAAATTCGAGTGCGGCATCGTCGAGATGATATATCGAACTATCGGCAATGATTATAGTTCGACAGAAATCCACATCGCCTGTTTGATTCGGCTCGATAAATTGAAATAAACTCGTGGAATTCATATTCTTTCCACGCTCGTTGAGAATTAAAATTATTTTCCGCACAGTTTCTCGGCAACTTCTATCGGAATCGAATGTATAATCTATCGAGTGATACAGCGTAATCGAGGATGCACTGGGATACTTTTTCGCCTCGCCTACTTTTTCGATTGTCGCTAACAGAAGCGAATCGTCGATATCTTTCATCGTTTCCCAATTATCGCCCATGCGCGGATGAGTCATCGTGAGTCTAATAACATCGGATTTAGAAAATTTCTTCGTGCCATCGATAGTTTCGACAACTATTGTTTTGCTATCGATTTTTTTCACATTGCATCTAACTTCTTCGCCATTGTGAAGAAAAATAATATCGCGAAAAGCAGATGCACTCAAGACCGTAATAATAATCGCACAAAGGAAAATTATTTTTTTCATAATTACAACTCCCCGTTTAATTTTTATTTTCGTAAAGTTTTTGAATCACTTCATTAGCTTTATCGATATACGGTCTATTGATAGGTATTTTCGGTGATTCAGATGCTCGTTTCAGTAATTTAAAAGCTTTTGCGGTATCGCCCATAGCGATTGTCTGAAAAGCGTATTCGAGCCAGTATTGTGCTTTATCGGTATCGAATTGAACCGCTTTCTGAAAATTTTCGAGTGCATTTTCAGATGATGCATCACCGAGACCGTGCGGTTTCCGCCTAAGTATCGATATCGTGCAAACCTGTCTGTTCCATAGTCCATATAGAAAATAAGCATCGGCGAGTTCGGAATCCAATTTCAGGGCGTAATCGAGTTCTTCTTTGATTCTGTTTGCAAGCATAAAATTCTGAAAATTTTCCTGCAAAAGTCCCATAAATGCAAGATTGTAGGCAAGTTCACAGTGTGCCTTGGCAATTTTTTTATCTGTTTTCAATGTTCGAGTAAGATAGCCGTTAGACTTATGTAAAGTATCGATTTGAGCTTTACCGACCAAATTCATAGCGAGTCTATTATATACCGCTCCGAGTCGCCACAATACCTGCGGATTGTCGGGGTTTATGTTTTCCGCATTGCGATAGTTTTTCAAGGCATCGGCATATTCGCCTCTGTTGAAAAAGTAATCGCCTACCTTGAATAATTCATCGAGACTTTCGGAAAAAATCAGAACCGCCGCAAAAATAGTGATTATAAAGACTATTTTTCGCATCGAATACCACTCCAAAAAAAAATATTAAAAATTCTTATAAAATATAAGTTTCTCAAAACAAAAGTCAAGTAAGCATCTCGATTTACATTATGCTTTTTTCTTCGATAGTTCACGAGCTTTTCGAGCAATCGATTCGTAATCGAGTTCAAATTTCTTAATTAACTCCATCGGTTCACCTGATTCGCCGAATCTATCGTTCACCGCTACGAAATCCATCGGAACAGGATAAGTTCGCACCACGACCTCGGCAACCGCTCCGCCGAGTCCACCTTCGATTTGATGCTCCTCGACTGTCAATATTGCACCTGTTTTTCGAGCGGATTCCTCGATTGCCTGTCTATCTATCGGTTTTATTGTGTGCATATCGATTATTCGAACCGAAATACCATCTCTTTCGAGAATTTCCGATGCAAGAATCGATTCCGCAACCATCGCACCGCAAGCGATTATCGTAATATCCTCACCATCTTTAACGATTCGAGCTTTGCCGACCTCGAACGGTGTGCTTTCATCGGTAATCGATGGCACGGGTGCTCTTCCGAACCTGATATATACGGGTCCGTTAATTTGTTCCACCGCAGCGATTGTAGCTTTGCGAGTTTCCTCGTCATCGGCAGGAGTGAAAAGTGTCATATGCGGAAGAACACGTATAAGAGCGATTTCTTCGAGTGCCTGATGTGTAGCACCATCGGGACCGACCGAAAGCCCGCCGTGAGCACCGCCGATTTTCACATTCGCATTGGAATAGCAAATCGTAGTTCGTATTTGGTCGAATGCTCGTCCAGCAGCAAAAACTCCATAAGTCGAGAACACGGGTATTTTTCCAGTGAGAGCGAGTCCAGCCGCCATTCCCGCTGCGTTTTGCTCGGCGATACCGGCATTGAAAAATCTGTCAGGATATTTCTCAGAAAAATAGTTCGCCCGAGTGGATTCTGTCAAATCCGCACCGATAACCACAAGTTCGGGATGTCGTTCGGCGAGTTCGGTGAGCGCTCGACCAAAACCATTTCTCGATGGCACCATCTTCCAATCGTGCCGCTCGTATATATTCATAAAAAATCCTCCTATTTTAAATATGCTATTTTTTTGGTAATCGCTTTCCCATCATAAGTCACTCGCACGAGATATATCCCCGATGAAATCGATTCATCGGGTTGCCAGATGAATGTGCGGTTTGTAGGGGTGGGTTCCAAACCCGACCTATGTCCCTTTTGAGCAGGTTGCGAACCTGCCCCTACCACAACATTCCCCCGTAAATCGAATATCTCGATTGTTGGAGAGACCTTCTGGTCTCGATAATCGGCATCGGGAGATGCCTCCCACATTATCCTGCACGATGAATTAAATGGATTCGGCGAAATGCTCAATGAAATTTGGCAGGGGACCAAAATTTTTTCATCGATATAAGTCGTGTCATAGGTGGATTTCGGGACACTGCGTAGCGATGTTCTCCCAAAAATATCCTCGACTAACACAAAAAACCACAACGATTCCGGCGAAGTCTCAGATTCGTGCGTATAGCTCGTTTCGGCAATATCTGCAATCGAATCGAGCAGGACACAACTGCTTCCAGCGGAATCGGTCGCGAGATAAATTAGGTATCGAGCAAATTCTGGATTGGAACTCATCTGCCAGTCGAGCCCGTAATAACTCGAATCCATTTTTTTTAGAGTAAGTTCTACATTCGCTGGCGGTGCAACATTTCGATTTTGGCTATCGCCGTATAATTGCAACCAATTTGCATATCCCGGCAATGGAATATTTGGAATGCCCCATAGGTGAAGATTTCCATCGCCGGTAATAGCGGAAACATAGGTGGTTTCGCCGAATTGGCAAATTGCAGGAGTCAAAATTCCGCCGAGACTCGATTCCATCGTATCGGGGAAACCGAGAACATTGTTTGCAGCTGGATCCATAACGAACATTATAGAATTTGAATCGCTTTCATTTATAGTCTGAAAAATATATTCGGGACCAGGTATGCCATCGAGGTCGCACATCAGAACCGAACCGTAGATATGTCCCTGCTGGTCTCTTCCCGTTCCACCGAAACTGGATATATTACCCTCGATATTTATCGCGTAAAGTTCACCGGGGACATTGCCGAAACAAATGTCTGGACTGTAATCGCCATCGGCATCACCAATGGAAAGCGAAGAATAAATCCATCCACCGTATGAATACCATATAGTAAAAAATGGGTCGCCGATTTCGCTGCCATCACTCTCGAATGCTTTAATTATACCATATTGCGCACCGCTCGTTCGATGAAGTCCGCAGAATATTTCGTAAGCACCATCCTTGTCATAGTCGAAAAGCAATGCCGATGAATAACTGAATGCTTCATCGGAATCGAGTTCGATAGGGAATCCAGTGATTTCATCACCTGTGGCTGAAAACATATTCAATGTTTGATAACCCTCGACAGTGATTTCAGAAAAACCATCGCCATCGATATCACCGCAGGATGGTGTAGCGACCGCAAATCCTGTGGATGAAATGAAATTCGCATTCCATAAAACATTACCATCGATATCGAGGCAAAATAATATCGTATCCACCGCAGCGATTATATCGACTGTGCCATCCTCATCTATGTCTGCGAGAACGGGAGAAATGTAATTCGAACTTTCGCCGAGTGTCGTATCGAAAACTATCGTGGAATTCGTGCCATCCCAGTCGATACGAGATAAAATGCCATCGCAGGTCAGGACGAAAATTGCAATCGAACTATCGATTTGTGTCCATGCAATTTTGGAGTGGACAACACCGCCGACATATATCGGGAAACCGTTTGCTGTCGAACCATCGAAACCGAATCCATATAATGTATCGTTTGTCGAACCGCAAACGATGATACAATTCGTATCCAATTGCACAAATGCAGGTGACCCCCAGATTGAAATATCATCATCGATACCGAAGCCGACAGGGAAGCCATCCATCTCGCCATACAGAGCGCACAAAATCGATAATATCGCAATTATAATAAAAATATTCCGCATAATAATCCCCCTTTATAATTGAGAATAAAATATTTCATTTCATCGTGATGGCAAGAATAAAAACAGGCATTCGCCTGTTTTCTTTGCATTGCACTTTTCTGAATCCCGATGAAGTCGGGACATTCCCTGCAACACCCGATTAATCAAAATAAATATTCCTAATTTAAAAAGAAACGAAGGTTCAAAAGAAACGAAGAATATCTTTAACTGTAACCAACAGCATAAATGCTAAAAGCAATGCGATAGTTATCTGTTGAAAAATCGCTTGAAATTTAAGACTGATAGCTTTTTTCCGAATACCCTCGATAACGGTGAATAAAATTTGTCCACCATCGAGAGGTGGTATCGGGAAAAGATTGAGCAGTGCCAGGTTTATCGATAATGCGGCAATAAACATAAGAAACTGCCATATACCGAGTCTGGCGGATTCGCCGGCGATTTGAGCTATCATCACGGGACCGCCGACTTCAGAAAGCGATGCGTGTCCTATTATAAGATTTATGAGGAAACTTAATACGGCGAAAGCAATCGCAATTGTGGCTTCAATGGAACGAATGAATGCGGGGAATATCGACATTTTTTTCTGAATCGTAGTCGGCACGATTCCAATCATACCCATAATAGAATCGCCTGTTTCGGTCGAGATTGTTTTCGGCTCGGGTGTGCAAACCACAGTTAGCAAAGAATCGTTTCTGCTAATTGTCAGCGATATTGGAACATTCGGTTTGGAATGAATGAATTCTGCCATATCGTTCCAGGATTTCACAGTATCGCCATCGATTTTAACAATAATATCGCCTGCTGCTATATTCGCTTTTGCAGCGGGCATTCCAACCACAGTAGAACCAATTTTAGGAATTTCATATCGAGGGATGGATTCACCATAACCGATAAGCACGAACCAAATTAAGATAAAGCCCAACACAACATTCATAAATGGACCTGCAAAAAGCACCGCTATGCGTGTTAAAGGAGATTTTGCCCTGAAATCTCGCGGGTTCGATGAAATTTCCTCGGGAGTTTCACCTGAAAGTTTTACATATCCACCGAATGGTATCCAGCCGATACAATATTCTGTTTCTCCAAATTTATGGGAAATCATTGTTGGAGGATAGCCGATAGAGAATTTTTCTACAGCTATACCGGATAATTTGGCAACGGCAAAATGCCCAAACTCGTGGATGAACACGATAATGCCTAATACTATAATCGCTGCTAATATTGTGAACATATTATAAAAAATAAATATTTATGCTATTTTTATATTAGTATAATGATAATATCGAAAATGTCAAGTCCTCTATATATTCGAACATTTAAAAATCGAATAACTTCTTGTATCGACAGTGCTTACAGAGAATTTTAAATTTATATCGATTAGCCAACTTGCAATAAGAAAAATAAATCGTAGTTATATATTGCTTAAGAAGGGGATATATTTTGGATTTTAGAGAACTAACACCATCGTTAGTAACATTTTGGGGCGCAGGCTGCTCCGAACATTTGCTTACTGGTATCGAGAGCTCATCATTCATAAGACAGCGCAATAACTGGTATATAGCGAATATACCACTCGGTTTGTCCGGTTTATTTATGATGGACTGGGGCAAAATAGTGGGATTTTCAATCGAAATGCCAATCGATTATGTGCCGCTTCCAATTTTTGGAAATAATATTGTTGTGATATTATGTTATTGGACTCAACCTGTTATGTCCACATCGAAACATAAAAATTTGCTTTTAATTAAGGTTATGGAAAGACTCGAAAGAAAAGGTTACGATGGGATAGTTGTTTTCAGTCCCGGTGGTATAGACAATCCTGTTTGGGAAGCATTCGGTTTTGAAAAAATTACAGAGTGCGAATTTATGGGAATGCCATCGTATATGATGTTTAGAAAATATGCCGATGTTTCACCGCCATCTTTTCAAAGTCCTGTTTCTCTTCTTCCACCTCGTCAACGCAAATATGCTATCGATATTTTTTACCCAAAATATTGCCCAATCGGTTCTTTAATTATATCGAAAGTCATTAAGCAATCACCGAATTTCGCACAAATAGCAGAACTCAGAGTCCACGATACTTCATATCGAGATGTAGTTCTTAGTTCGGGAAGAGTTATCGGTGTTTATCTCAACGGCGAGGATATTACTCGAGAAATTATTCAAAACACACCGATTAAAAAAATTATAGAAAAAATATCGTAGAGAAAATCCAAAAACATCGGTTGTCGGCAAATTCTATAGGTTTCAATCACTCGATAAAATGCCATAACACTACCATAAAATTCCCGCGGTGCAACAATGAATCCCGATTTTATCGGGAGGAAAGTTGCACAAAGAAAACAGGCTAAGTCTGTATTTATTAATCTGGTGCAACAGGGAATCCCGATTTTATCGGGAGGAAAGTTGCACAAAGAAAACAGGCTAAGCCTGTTGGAGGTGCGGGATAAGTCCTCCATCATCGAGAATACTTTGAACTAAGGGTGGATATGGAGAAAATTTGAATTTTTTATCGTCGAATTCGATTATTCCATTATCCCTGTCTATTTTAACAATCGAACCATTCTCGATAGATTTCGCCGCTTCGGAATTTGCAATTGCGAGCAACCCGAAATTTATTGCGTTCCTGAAAAAGATTCTCGAGAAGGAATCGGCTATAATTGCACTTATTCCTGCATATTTCAGGCAAGCGGCGGCTTGTTCTCTCGATGACCCACAGCCAAAATTTTTACCGGCGACTATTATATCTCCTTGCTTAACTTTGCGAGCAAATTCGCAATCGAGGTCCTCGAGTGCATGCGATGCCATTTCATCTTCGGTCAGCTGCTGATATGTGTATTTCCCCGGATAAATCACATCGGTATTTATATCGTCGCCGTATTTGTGAACTTTGCCTTCGATAATCATAATTTCCTCCTATATTATCGGTTTTCTTTTTCTCGTTCCCGCCTTAAATTGGCGAAGATATTTGGGTTCTAAATTTTCGGGTTCTATAAATTGTCCGCTGTTCACTTTGGAAACCGCTAATTTTGCGATTATTCCCGCCGATGGTCTCGGTTCGCCCGCATATATAACATCGGTGCCGTGGATTCCCTCAACTATTTCATTGTATATAATTTCATCGCTAACGAATAAAATTCTTCCTCGCGACGATAATTTATAACATAATTCAGATAATTCAAAAATTCCCGTTTTTATAATCGGGGATGGTTTCCCGAGAACACCGTAAAGACAGGCATATATTCCACCTGCGCGAGCATCGATTGCCACAGCGACAGCGGTTTTCCGCGGGGCAAAACAATAAGCGAGAGCTTTTAATGTGTCTATCGATACAATTTTAGCGTCGGTCGATGCCGCCAATCCCTGAACGAAAGATATTCCAACACGCAGACCTGTATACGAACCAGGTCCTGCCGAAATCGCTATAATCGTTTCATCGGATATTTTTTCATCGGATATTTTAAGAATACCATCGACTAATTCCGGCAAAATATTAGAATGTCTTTTTGGAGCGAATATCGTGTTTTCAGCGACAATTTTACTATCACTAAAAAACGCAACACTTATATAATCGGTTGCAGTATCTATCGCTAATATTTTACCTTGAATATTCATACTCATATAATTAAAATAATAAAAAATTTATCGATAGTCAATATCAAAAATAACATAGAATCGTTTTCTTACTATTTTATAAAATAATATAGGAGAAATCGAATATTTTTGTTTATTAGAATTATTAAAACTAAAAAAAGGATTAAAAAGATGAAAAAACAAATAATTGCTATATTATCGCTCGCATCGATTCTCTTTATAGGCTGCACCGAACCGCGAAACGGCGGACCATCGGAGGGCGAAGGCAGTTTCGAGACTATATTCACCGACCCTTATGGATATGAGGAAACACTATCCCGCGCAGTCGATTTGATAGATGGCGCAGAAAAAACGGTTTGTGTCGAATCGTATGGTTTCGAGTTGACCGATATTTCCGAATCATTGATAAACGCTCACAATAGAGGTGTTTTAGTGCAAATCGTATGCGAGGGAACGAGTTATAGCTCAGACAATGAAAATTGTTTTCAAGATATGGACTATGCCGGTATCGAAATTATCCACGACAACAGTAGCTCGATTTCTCATAATAAAGTGATGATTATCGACAGTGAGTATGTTTGGACCGGCTCGACAAATTTCACATACAGCGGCTATTTTCTTAATAACAATAATGTGATAATAATTCAATCCACCGATGTCGCATTGGCATACTATGATGATTTCTCTCAGATGTTTCAGGGTTATTTTCACGGCAATAAAAGTTCGAATGGTGTCGAGGAAGTAGATGTCGCAGATGGTTATGTCGAGGTCTGGTTCACTCCCGAAGATAGCCCCAAATCGATGTTAATAGATAAAGTGAACAATGCTCAACAGACTATTGAATTCTGCATATATGCTTACACATTAAGCGACCTCGCCGATGCTATGATTTCCGCAAAAAATCGCGGTGTTCAGGTTCGTGGAATATTCGATGAGGGAACTACTTTAGATTCACCGACTCAATATCATACGCTTCTCGATGCTGGAGTCGATGTTCAAATAGACCCCTGCCCTTATGCGTTCCATCATAAATTTATGGTAATCGACAAAGATGGAACAGAACCTATCGTTATCACAGGCAGCGGAAATTGGAGTATCAATGGAACATCGAACAACGATGAAAATTTTGCAGTCGTTCACAGTGCATCGGTAGCAGAGAATTATTATTACGAGTTTTCCCGATGGTGGCAGGAAAGCTCACTATTCTAATCGAATAGAAAAAATACAATGTATTCGATATTCTCTGTTGTTATTTTTACTTGCACATGAAAAAGCCCATTTTATTTTCTCAATTGTAAAACAAAAAGTGAGGTGTATAATGACCCGATATATTTTAAATATGACTTATCAAGATTTTGCCGAATTTGTTCCAGAAAAAATCGATACCGTTCTTCTCCCTGTCGGGACAATCGAAGCTCATGGATGCACAAATCTCGGCACCGATGTTACGATTCCAGATTTCATCTGCGAACATCTTGCGGAAAAGCTCGACTGTCTTATAGCACCGACAATCCCATACGGAATCACGAGGACATTATTGCCATATCCAGGTTCGATGACTGTCAATTCGGAATCTTTCGAGAAATATGTCGGCGATGTCGTGATTTCGCTTTTTCAAACAGGACTGCAGAATGTAATCGTAATCAATGGTCATGGCGGTCATTACGATGAATTAAAAAGAATCGCTAAACGAGCATGGAATGAAACTCACGGTAGAACGATTATAATTCACTGGTGGGAACTTTGTGCACCTATTACTCAAAAATTATTCGGTGAATCAGGCGGACATGCAGGAATCGATGAAACCGCAATGGTTTTAGCTGCGAATCCCGAACTTGTGATGCCAGAACAATGCAAAAAGGTTAAACCATACCTCGTTCGCAATGGAAGTTATGTATATCCTAATCCAGCTCCAATATTATTATATAAAAATGGCGAAGGTGCACCTAAATTCGATTTATCGAAAGCAAATAAATATGCCGATAAAATAATCGATTTTCTTTATTCTTTTATTCTCGATGTTATGGATGGATGGAAAAATAATTTGAGAACAAGATAAAGATTATATTTAATAAATTTATTTAAATATAATAATACTAATAATTATAGTGTTGATATTGTTGAAATAGAAGGAACTATTTGAATGACAACAAAAAAGGGTGTTGATGAAAAAGTTATTTTTTTGTGGATAATTTTGAAGATATAAACAAGGAAATAGAAATCGACATTTTTGAACAGTATATAAACAGGTTTATGAACAGGAAATTAACATAGAAAATGAATTATGATATTGCAATTGTCGGTGGAGGACACGCTGGTGTCGAGGCCGCTCGAGTATCGGCATCGATGGGTATGAAAGTATGTTTGATTACTTTCACAAAAAGTTCCATCGGAAGAATGAGTTGCAATCCATCTATCGGCGGACTTGCTAAAAGTCGTGTTGTCCGCGAGGTCGATGCTCTCGGTGGAATTATATCTCGTGCCGCAGATAGAACCGCTATTCAGTATCGTGTGCTGAATAGAAAAAAAGGACCCGCTGTTTGGGCAACTCGTTCGCAAAACGACAGAAAAGATTATGAATCCACAGTCCAGAAAATGCTGTCGGAATATGATAATGTCGAAATAATCGAAGGACTTGTGAATAAAATCGTTGTCGATAATGGAAAAACTATCGGAGTTATTCTTAAAAATGGAATCGATATATCTGCAAATGCTGTAATACTTGCTACAGGGACATTTCTCGGCGGGAAAATATTCATAGGGCACAACGAGGTTCCAGCCGGGAGAATAGATGAAATAGTGGAGACAAATCTTTCGCAATCGCTTCTCGATACCGGGATAAAATTGCTACGGTTCAAAACGGGCACACCGCCCAGAATAAAGGCATCGTCTGTAGATTATTCGAGAGTAATAATTCAGCGAGGTGAAAACGATTACATTCCTTTTTCATTATCGACAAAAGAAAAAATATCTGTTGTCGAGCAGGCAAAATGCTATATCACAAAAACAAATGAACGAACACATCGCATTATTCTCGATAATATAAAAAAATCGGCGCTCTATGGTGGGAAAATAACTGGAATCGGTCCGAGATACTGTCCATCTATCGAGGTGAAAGTCGAGAAATTTCGCAATAATCCGCATCATCTAATTTTTTTAGAACCTGAAGGGAAAGATTCCGACGAGTTGTATCCGAACGGTATTTCAAATTCACTTCCCGAAAAAATTCAAGTAGAATTTATGAAGACTATTCCAGGTCTCGAAAATGTCGAAATGACGCTCCCCGCTTATGCTGTCGAATACGATGTAGCCGACCCAATGCAAGTGAAACCGACATTGGAATTGCGGGACATCGAAAATTTATATCTCGCCGGACAGATTTTGGGAACATCGGGATACGAGGAGGCAGCTGGATTGGGTCTACTTGCAGGGATGAACGCATCTCTGAAACTGCGAAGTGAACCGCAGATTGTTCTACCACGCTATTCGAGTTATATCGGTGTTATGGTCGATGATTTGGTTCACCGCGGAGCCGATGAGCCATACCGTCTGTTGACAGGCAGAGCGGAATATCGCCTGTTGCTCCGTGAGGACAATGCCTGGCTGTCGATGCTCGATTGCATTCCAGAACATATAGTTCGTGAAATTTCACCGGCGTATTATCCCGAATTGTCTCGATGGAAAAATACGCTCGCAGAAACGACTCTATTGCTTTCGGGATATGGTTTCAATGAGAACGAGGCAAGAATACTCGGTGTAAAACAGGGTGTGAATGCGAAAGATTATCTTCGCCGTCCCGATGCCGATTGGGAAACTGTCGAGAAATTCATTCCGCAAATCGGCGATATCGATGAAATTCCAAAACGAACACTGCATATCGAGTTTAAATACGAGGGATATATAAAACTACAACAAGAGCAGGTGAAAAAGTTTGCCGCTCTCGACGATGCGAAAATTCCCGATGATTTCGACTATGAAAAATTGCCGTTTCGCCACGAGGCAAAGGAGAAATTTACGAAATTTAAGCCGACAACAATCGGCGAGGCATCGAGAATACCCGGGATAAGTCCATCGGATTTGGCTTTACTGTCGAACAAAATAAAAAAAGTGATAGGGAAATAAGAGTATGAGCAGACCGTTGTATCTTCATTATTTATAACATCGAAATAAAAGGGCGAACACAGAGATTCGCCCCTATTGCATATTAAACACAATTATATCGGTGGAGAATGTTTCCTCTATCTATCGAGAAAAACTTTCTTTGTGATAATTTTGTTTTTCGATACCGCTCTCACAAGATAAATCCCCGATGGCAGTTCGCCGGCATTCCAGATGAATGTATTCGTTTTTTCATTTAGCTTTTTTGTCCCGACAATGCGTCCATATATGTCATAAATGCTCACGGTGAAATTATTCTCGAATGCGTTCTCGATTGCGATTTTGCAAACGCTATTGAATGGATTCGGTGCGATTATCAAATTTGTCGATACGGGTTTATTGGAATTTTCGCGGATTCCGCTTATGGTATCGGCGATTGTCGGCAGCCAATCGACTGAAATGTCGTCGATAAAAAATCCCGGTGCATTATCGGAACCATCGGACACGAAATCGAATGCTACTTTAATATGTGTCTCCGGAGGAAATGGAATATCATACTGCCAACGAGTCCATCCTGTCTCGAAATCGAGAATCGGCAATGCTCCACCAGAACCGATGTAATCTAAATGTAGTGTGTCGCAAGTTTCGATATCGAGAAAATATAGATGAATGCCATCTGAACCGTAAGTAGTAACATCGTATCTCATATAGAATGATAATTTAGCATTTTCGCCGATTAAAATGGTATCTGAAACCAGCCAGTCATCGGCATTATTGGAATAATTTCCGCCTATTCCCGCGCATCGATACGAATATGCTCCCGAATATGCGTTATCGGAATTTCTATGCCAATCGCCCGTCATAGAAAATTCGGTTTCACTTTCGACATCATCGTAAAAATCGCCCTCGATGACTGAAATCCAAAATGTATCGATTTCGGTATCGCCGAAATTTATTTCTATAGGTGTAATATCGCGAACGCTGCCATCTGGTAAAGTCAATATGCCGAGTTTGACCGATGTAGTTCCTGGTGGAATCGTGCTGTGAATGTCGCCGGAGAAATCGAAATCGGAACAATTATATGAAATATTTCCATCTAATTCGCCATCGCCGGCATTTTCTACGATTGCATAAGCGGTATATGTTTCGCTCCATTGCAGTGCATCGCCGGCAATTTCACCCTCGAAATACATCGAGATAATTTTTAATTTCGGTGAAATGATAATCAGGGAGAATGGCACAGGGAAAGTGTCTCCCTCGCATATACAATTAAGTTTTCCACCGATGGCATCGCCATTTTCCAATCCATCATTCGCTATGATTCTAAGCGATATCGAGAAAGTATCGCCGGTATCGATTGTTTCAAGATAATCGCCTATACTGTCGATTGTTCCGCCCGAAATTATTTCGGGTGAACAGGAAAATTCTCCGCCGACAGTGCCTGAATTTCGCAAATAAAATGTTGCAAGTAAAGTATCACCGGGGTGAACAGATTCGGGGGAAATAGCATCGAGTGTGATATATGGTCTATCGCCTGCAACAGAAATCGTATCGATAGCGAGTTTTGTGAAACCTGTCGGGTCGTAGACGGCGATTTCGACCGGCGATGTAGAAATAGGTTCTACCCAGAGCGATGTGTGTTCGAAGCCATTTGTTCGATTCAGCAATTCGCCGTCTTGAATCGCCACAGCGACATCGCTATCGGATAAATGAATCGGGACATTTGCACCTGCGATAGGAATTATTTCGGGTAATTCTATTTCATTCGAGATAGGTTCGTTCTGATAGATTACCATTCCTGGCTCACCGAGCAATATAATTTCATATTCTTTCCATCGCCAGACATTTTCCCATTTTGCATAAGGAGCATAACGAGCTTTCATTTGAGCGATTGCCTCACCGATAGCGGGCTCACCATCGAATATATTATGCCAGAATGCAAAATCGAAATAATCCGAATATCCATATCCGGGGTTTCCCGGACATCCCCAGCCATAGCGGGAATTTCCTATGAATGCGACAACTCCGCCATTGGGATTTGTGAGAAAATGCTCGGAGATACAGTCGTAGTCCAATGCCGCAGGCCAACAACCAATCGAATATAGCACTCCGCAATATGGGAAATTATAAAGTGCATCGGCATCGCTGCTCGAAAAATAATCGTATCCGCCGACACCGATAACATCGGAGTTTGCGTGTCCATCGTGGTTGATAATTCCATAACCGGCATTGAAAGCGTTTGTAACCGATATCATATTTTCATTCCCGAGTGATTCGTAAAGTCTCAGCAGTGTGAAATAGTCGGGCAGGCATTCATCACGGACCATATCTTTTCCCACTCCGGCATCGGTATAAGGAGAAAACCATAAAATTTGTCCTAAAAATAGTGCTTCATTGCCAAAATCGGCAGGAGTGTTTTCGACATAAGTGAGATATTTGTTTAGCCATCCTGCAAACTCCGCAGTGTTATCGACTGAAATTCTTCCTACAAGCACATCTGGATATAAATCGACACTGTCGGTAGTTTCGCCGAATATATCGTCTCCATCGGCATTCCAGTTGCCATCGAGGTCTGAGAAATACAAATCACAGGGGATATCGTTTTCATCGGGATAATAACCCGCTTCGGAATCCATAGCATAGGCGTGCCGAAGTCCGAGCAAGGATTGGTCGCCGACCAGCAGAACCGCAGCAATTCCGGTGCTTTCCCATATCGATTTTATCCCATTTCGGATATGTTCGGGCAAATCGACACCGGGAAAATTCGATTCAAAATCGGTAGCGGTAACCAAAGTATCGTTCCAACCCTGTCTGCGAATAGCCAATCTCAATCTCGATAAGGTGTCCATCGCCGCCCAGCTCGCATCGGGAACGACGATAAGATAATCCTTAGCACCCAAATCGATTGTCCAGCGGGCTGAATATTCATCTACTAATTCGGGATTTATTACAAGATTTAAAATCATTCTCTCATAAGTTTTTGCACTTCTCGGTGAACGAACGATTGGCGCAGGGATTTTGGAAAATTCATATTCCACCGCTATTTTCAGCGATTGCAGATAACGAACCTCGCCTGTTGTAGGATTGTATCGAATGGGTTTTATCACGAGTCCCGCTAATGAATATCCACTCATATTGTTAGCGCCGGAAAAATCGACAGGATTTTCTGGAAACCATCTATTTTCGCTATATATTTGTTTATCGGCGGTCGCTGGTTGAATATTCTGCGTAAATCCTGGCATAGGGCGAATCGTCTCGGGAGTATATGGTGCAATCGTTATGTCATCAGCCAAATTAGCATAATTCGCCTCGATTATTCGCACATTTCGAGCTTTTGTTCCCGGTGGGAGCAATATATTAACGGGTTCGCTTAAAATCTCGGGAGCACCTTGTTCACCGATTGCAACACCATTAGTCATTCTGATATGTGTCAAATCACCTTGCTGCGCGATTTTGAAATCCGCAGGCGAATATGAAAAATCGATTATCGACTCGCCTGCAAACAGCGCGGACAAAAGCACCAGAATACTTAAATACCGCATTTTTATACTCCTTTTATAAAAATTTATTTCTCATCGACATTCCCGGTCCACATATATAATGGAACTGAATTCAATTCTTTTGCCAATTCGTAAAAATGAAAATTTTTCACAAATTCATCAGGCAAAATATTTGCGATAACCGATGTCTCGAATTCTTTCGCTATATCCCAAAATGTTGCCGGTAACGGTCGGATTTTGATTCTTGCGTGTTTATCATCGGGGACATTTGTAAGTTTTTCGGCTAAATTTATAGCATCCCAAAGCGACCCGAGAGTATCCACGAGTGCGAGACTTTCCGCCGATACAGAACTCCAAACTCTGCCCTGAGCCACAGAATCTATCCATTCATAGCTTGTATCCCTGCCAAGTGCAGCTTTCTCGACAAACTGATGATATATTTGCATCAGCGATTTCGTGAAAATGGCTCGTTCGTCGTCGGTCAGTGGATGGTCGCCGGCGAATATGTCTGCGTGTTTGCCTCGCTTGAGTTTCTGTGGATATGCTCCGATTTTTTTGTAAAGTTGGTCGAAATGAGGTCTCAACATAATTACTCCAATAGAGCCAGTTATTGTGTATGGCGTGGCGAATATAGTATCTGCAGGCATCGATATGTAATATCCGCCGGATGCCGCAACAGAACTCATCGAAACGATGACAGGTTTTTTTTTCGACGCTTTTACGATTTCGTCGTAAATGATATCCGATGCCAATGCAGAGCCGCCAGGGCTATCGACTCGAAACACTATCGCAGAAACATTTTTATCATCTGCGAGTTGTCTGAATATTTTTGCATATCGTTTCGGAGTGATGGCATTGCTCCATTTGTCTGCATCGATAGTGATATTCCCCGATGCGATTACGAGAGCGATATTAGTATCGCAATTTTCCCACGCGGGAGTTCTCGAACTATATCGAGCGACCGAGACGAGCCGCTCGTTATTTTTGCCGACGAGATGTTTTTTGAAATCGTTCCAATATGTTATCGTATCGACAATACCGATTTTTTTTGCATTATCGGCATCGAGAAGTGCCATATTTATTATCGATTCGACAGAATCCTTATTTATATCGAGTTCATCGGACCAATCTTCGAGAACCTGTCCATATAGGTCATCGAGCAGTTTGTTATAGCTTTCCTTCGACCATACAGACATCGAATCGTTTGCGAATCTTTCACCGGCACTTTTGTATTTCCCCATATGAACCACATCGAAACCGATACCGAGTTTTGCAAATGTGTTTTTCATAAACAGCATATTAGCCATAAGTCCAGGGGCATAAAATGTTCCCTGTGTGCAGGTGGCGGATGTATCGCAAAGCGATGCAAGCATTATAGTAGAAAGTCCTCCATAGTCGAAATATCCATATATGGGTTTGCGAGATTTCTTAAAATGTTCGAGAGACTGCATAAGTTCCCAGGTGCGGGAAAGACCCATAGTAGAATAGCCCTTGAGCAGAATAGATTCGATGTTTTTGTCCTTTGCCGCAGACTCGACAGCGAAAATGAGTTTATAGAATGGGATTTCTTTTTTGAATGTGAATGGATTGAACTGAAATTTGGATATTTCGGGATAGTTTTTCGATAAATCGATTGTAAGAATCGAGCGCTCCACGATTTTCACACTCGATGGCTTGGTAATCGAACCGGTGATAAATATAGATATCACAAATACAATCGCCAGCACTATGATTAAAATGACGGTTAATTTTGTTGGATTCATTTTTTACCTCCAAATTTTTTGTGGAATGCAATTTCGACAGGTTTCGGGACAAATATAGAAACATCGCCGCTATTTTGTGCGATTATTTTGACCATAGACGAACTAAGATATACAAAAGGTTCGCTGGGCATAAGGAACACAGTTTCGGCATCGGGATAGATTTTTCTATTTGCGAGTGCCATTTGAAATTCATACTCGAAATCGGAAACCGCTCGCAAACCGCGGATAATCGCTGTTGCACCGATTTCATCGGCATATCGAGCGAGTAATCCGCTAAAATACCCGACATCGACATTATCGAGCGCTAATGTTTCGACTACATTTTCGACGAGTCCCATTCGTTCGGAATGTGTGAATAACGGTTTTTTCTGCGGATTTTCCCCGACCGATACGATTATCCTGTCGAAAAGTTTCGATGCTCGAACTATAATATCTATATGTCCATTGGTTATCGGGTCGAATGTCCCCGGATATACAGCCAATTTTTTCATCTATTCCCCCAATATTTTATGTATCCATTTTCCCGTTTTTTATTTTTTCGATTTCCTCTGCCGAATACAGTCTGCCGATATTCATTCCCTGACATTCGGTTGCGGTATATTCCCAAACCTGTTTTGAAACCAAAATAGAATCCCAAAACGGGAATGTCCTGCATTGTATCGGTCTAGCGGAATAAACTACACAGCCTGTATTTGGACGATGGAAAATGCAGTTCCCATTAGGGAAATCATTTAAAACTCTATGTTTATTCTCGCGATGAGTATATTTTTTCAGGAAATTTTCCCGAGAGATATGCAAAAATTTTGCTAATCGCTCGATATCCTTATCTCTCAAATAAACCAGACCATCCTCGATTGTGCAGCATTTTCCACAACCGATACAGGAAAACCGCAGTCCATCTTTGTAAAATATTTCAGCCATCGAATAAATCTAATAATATTGGAATATTAAGCAAGTTCAATAAATGCTATACCGAATTTATACTGCGGCATCCAATTTTTGGGATATGGCTGGAAGTCTATGACTGCATTTCGTTTCGAGCAAAAATTATTCCAATAATCTAGATTGTCATAAAAAGTTTTTCCAGCCCATAGAGCGATTTCACCTTTCGGTTCGAGTAATTTGAGCGATTGTGAAATCGTTCTTGTCAATGGACCTGTGGCGCGAATTGTAATCGAATCGAATTTTTCGGATAATTTTTCAGCTCTATCGGTGAATACTTTTGCATTTCTAATATTCAGACGGCTTAATGCAGTTTCCAAAAATGTTGCTTTTTTAGACCTCGATTCTGCGAGTATGAATTTGCATTTAGGGTAGAGTATAGCGAGCACTATTCCAGGTAACCCGCCACCAGAGCCGAAATCGAGTATTTTACGATTATCCTCGATATGATGAAATAAAAGTAAACTCATCGAATCGAGAATATGTCGTTCCCATATATTTTTGATTTCTCCCTGTGCCAAAAGTCCAGCGATTCGATTGTTCGATTCGATGAGATTCACATATTCATTTAGTTTTTTGAATAAATCATCCGGCAGGATAATTCCGAAATCCGAGCATTTCGATTTTATTATATTCCATTGCATATCAATATGTTATGCCCAATGTTTCATATGAAACAATTTAGTATTCCACAGTTAAATCGATTATATGTCTCGGCATCAGTTTTTCTCGCTCGATTACAAATGCATAATTTAATCCCACGAGTGAAAATTTGCCGATTTTTGTATGAATTCCGATTCCAGCGGATGGCCTGCTGTCGGTGAAACCTGCGCGCAAATTCAATTGTGGGAATGGAGCTATCTCGATTCCAGTGCCATAATTTATTTGGTCGGAGGAAAATTGCCAGATATCACCTGTGATGACGAATGGAAATGACGAAATTTTGCTCTCGTATGATATTCCCCCGCGAAATAACATCGAAATTTCCTCATCCGATACATAACCGAGTCCATAATAATTATTGGAATTCCATGATATTTTCATAAATAAATTTTGTGCGGCAAATCCGAATGTAATCTGCGGGTTTTTCATTCGATACGATAATCCTGCACCGAATCCCGCTGTGCCGGTGGTTAAGTTCTCGAGAGAACTTTGCATATACTCGACTCCAAGACCGAGATGGATATTTGAATACACTCGTTTTGCGAATGCAAAATAAATAGCATCATTGCCATTGCTAATAGTTCCTTGAATTTCGCCATCGATATTACGAGATATAACATCGCCGACAGATGAATGAATCCAGGTCAGTCCGATACCCGCACCCTCGGAGACCTCGGATGCAAGCGAGCCATAGTATATGTTTCTATCGAGTGCGAGAAATTGATTTCCGCCCGCTAATGAGAACTTGCCTCGTTCGGAAACCGAAGCGGGATTATAAAAAGATGCGCAGTTCAGGTCGTTTAATGCCACTCCTGTGTTGCCGAGTGCGAGACTTCTCGCTCCAATACCGAGCCATAAGTATTTATTAGGTTCGCCTGCACCGAAAATAATTCCCATCGCTAATATTATAATTATAAAAATTATTTTTCGCATTTTTCCTCCTTTTTTTTGAAACTATATCATTATTTCGCAAAAGCAAATGTTTTATAAGGATATATGGGAAAAGCCTCTTTTAGAAAAGAGGTTTTTCCTAAAATTGTTTCATAAATAATTTTTCAAAAATCTTTGCGGCTTTCGAGGGTGAATTACCTTTGCCGAGTTTCGATTTTGCCGATAACGATTTATCTTTCATTTTCGCTTGAATGTTTTTATCGTCGAGGATTTTTAAAAAATTTTCCGCCAAAATATTCGGTGTGAATTTCTGAATAAATTCGGGGTAAATTCTTTCGTTAGCGACAAGATTAGCGAGTGCGATATGCGGAACATTTATGAAATATTTCCCGATTGCCCACGAAATCGAATCGACTCGATACACAACGATAGCGGGCAGTCCGCAGATTAACGCCTCGATTGTAGCGCTGCCCGAGGCGATTATCCCGGCTTTCGCATAACTCATTGCAGAATATGTGAAATCCTCGACTGTCTTAATTTCAGATGGAGCATCGTTCTCTTTCAATATTTTCGATATTATTTCATTCGTCCCGGGAGCTTCAGCGATGACAGCGATTAGTTTTTTTGCCGACTCGATGATTTCATAAGTTTTTAACATTTCTGGAAGAAGCCGAACTATTTCTTTTTTGCGTGAACCTGGCAAAAATACGATGAAATCGCCATTTATTCCAAATTTCTTTCTGAATTCATTTTCGGAAAGTTCGGGTTTCACTGTATCGATAAATGGATGACCGACGAAATCCACATCAATATTGTGTTTGCGGTAGAAATCGGGTTCGAATGGCAAAATGCAGACCATTTTATCGACATAATTTTTCACTTTGGATACTCGCCAACTTGCCCACGCCCAGAATTGTGGCGAAATATAGTATCCTATTGGAATATCTAGTGTTTTCAGTTTTTTTGCGAGTCTCAAATTGAATCCGGGATAATCGACAAGTATCGCGCCGATTGGTCTTCGGATTTTCGTCTGTTCGATTAAGTCTTTCATATATTTTCTAAATCGTGGAATTTCCTTAATTACATCGAAAAGTCCCATCACAGCGAGTTTTTCGACATCGACAATCGTTTCGACACCGACCTGTCGCATTTTTTCACCGCCGAAACCCCAGAAATGAATTTCGGGTGCAATATCACTGAACGATTTCACCAAAAACGATGCCTGCAAATCACCAGATGGTTCACCAGCAACGATTAGAATGTTTTCTTTGTTAGCCATTTTACCAGTTTATTTGCGTTTGCCAGCCGCCACGAACAGAAATCGTATCGGGATAAAATTCAAAAATTTCGGAATATTTAAAATTTTTCATCGAACCCTGTGTCCATCTACCGTTTCTGTCGGTGTCGCAAAACCTGAATAGCGAATATTTTCCCGGTAGCACACTAATGAAATATTTGTTATCATCGCGTTTAAGCCGATACTTTTTCGAGCCGTTCCACAAAAAATAGACCGATGATTCGCATTCGAACGCAGAACTCAATTTCACATCGCCCAATCTCGTTTTTTCGATATCGTATTTCAATGTATCGGCGGTGCAATTTCCAAAATCGTCGCAAAAGCTATCGAGTATAACAGTTAAACTCTCGCCCATCGGCAATAATTTATCGAATAAAAGAATTATCGCATTCGGGCTGGTATATGCTCGCTCGAAAAGAACTGCCGTATCCTCGATTGTCGCTAAAAGTTTTGCATTCGCGGGCTCGGAAAATGTTATGTGCAGTTGGTTCAATGGCGGAATACCGATTCTTTTTTTCCCTGTCAAAATAATACCTGGCGGAACCGTGTCGATAGAGGATTCTTCCGGAATTTCAATCGTAGTATCAACGCAGTTGCCGAGCAGGTCACAGATTTTTATTTTCGATTTAGAACCTAATATTTTAACTGGTTTCCGCAAATATACCGATTTCGAATCCGCAGGGTCGAACCAGATTGTTTTCGCAATATCGCCAAGCGAGTCGGGTATTATGTGTTCCGAAAAATTAAGTTTCGCAGTGAAACTATCGGTGGAGATAATCGAAATAACCGATGGAGCTATCGTATCGTTTGGAATCAGCGAGATATATACTTTTCCTTTGCTCGATGGCTGAACAGGAATGTTTGGAGTGGAAATATTTTCAGCGGTCTCCCAATCGATTTTATTTTTTGAATTCGCAGAATATAACCAAATTTTTTCATCGGGAAGATGACCGATTGTAAATTTGCCATCCGGTGTGGAAAAACTTATTTTGAGTGGTCTATTTTCGGCTATCGAATCTGTGTATGCAGCGATTATTGCACCCTCGATAGGTTTCAATGAAATCGCATCGAATACATAACCTATAATTTCAAGTGTGTCAAGTATATCCCCTGTGGAAAATGCTATTTCGAGCGGTTTTTTAATGTTATTTCCGTGTCTATCGGCGAGTTTCGGTGTTATCAATATCGAATATGTAGTATTTTTATCGAGCGACTGCCCGAATTTTATCTCGATAGATTTGCGATGGATTTTCTGCGAAATTTTTGCAGGTTCGGGAAAAATCATTATTGCATTTTCGCCAATATCGATAGGTTCGTCGAACTCGATTTTAATTTGAATATCGACCGGCACATTTGTCGAATTGTCCGCAGGAATCGAACTCAAAATTATCGGTGGAGATTTATCCTCGGGACCGCCCGGCGGAGCGACTCGCTTAGCACAACCCGAAAGAATTATCGCTACAATAAAAATAAATAAATAATTTAGTCGAAATTTCAGCATAAAATAAATATCACAGCGTTTGGCGAAAAGTCAAGAGTAAGATTTTGTGAGGATAACTCTTCTTGAAAGAAGGGATTTTTCTCACACTCTTTTCTCAAAAATATTCCAAAACAATTTATCCGAAACTTTGATATGGGTCTTGTTTTGTAGCTACTCCGATTTTATGCAATTGCGTAAGTATAGCCCCGAAAATTTCGTTAATCAGTTTCATCCTCTCGATTTCTTTAATAATTCCGCTTTGCTGATAAAATATTTGATAGGTTTGCGGAGGAAATTTTGTGCCATAAAGTTTTTTCACTTTTTGACTCGATATAGAAAATTGCCTCGGCGGTTGTATATTCTGAATGAGTGTTATAATAGCACTATTAAAGAATAAGGACATCACAAGTTCTGCATCGTTTCCCTTGATTATGTAATCCCTATCGAAATCTGGATTGCCAATCTCGATATCCTGCGCCCCCAAAATTTTCCCGAGTGCCGACAAAATATTTTTGTGATGAATATCGAATTTGAATTCTCTCGTGGCGATATACGGTGCACGCACACGGGTGAAACTCGCTTTATCCGATGAAAATTGGTCCATATTTATTCGCCAGATATCGAATTTTTTCTCGATATGGAAACCTTTCCAGAAACCGCCATCGACAAACTCGGCATCGAGTTGTGTTGCGAATTCCCGCCAGATTTCTTTAATCCCTTTTGTTTTGTTAAAAATCCCCATAATTATTTAATCAGAACTGTTTTTCGAATGTATTCATTATCATCGGTTTTTATTCTCATAAGATATACACCCGAGGGCATATTTTTATTCGGATGCCAGATAAGTTTATGTTTCCCCGCTGTCAGTTTTTCATCGATAACCGATGTGATTTTCTTGCTATCGATTGTCAAAATCTCCGCACTAACTCGTTGTGCTGTCGGTAGTTCGATTTCGATTTCTGTAACGCTATTGAATGGATTCGGATATGGCACACCGATATTCGAGCGAGCAGGAACTTTTTCAGAAACAAGGGGTCGAGAGCCGTAAAATAAAACTGCAGAACTATCCATAGGCATACAGATTGGAGGATAGCCCTCATTTATATATGCAATCCCGACTGAATCCATATATGATGAATATTCTTCTACACCGATAGTCAAATCCTCACGAGCGGCATCTGGAACAGAAAGATAATTTATTTGAGCATATGAACCATCGCATCCACGGCTCCAAAATTCGAGTTCGAATGTAACAGGAATACCAGAATCGTCACCATATACATAGAAATTCTTCCACTCAATTATATATGTATATTCTGCTGTGCAGAAATGGAATATTTGTCCCGAAGGCAAACTATCATCTGGCGGCACCGGTGTTAGGTCTGTCCACAGTGGAGCTATGATGTCATTCGGCGCTGTCGTATCGGGTATCGAACCGTATCTATCTGCACCTGTATACGATGTATCGAATGTTAGCCATCCATTCGAGCAAATTCTTATATGTTCACCATCTAACCAATCCCAGAAAAATCCGGGAATCGGTTCGGAAATCCAATCGTCGGAAATGCTGTCGAGCGCTGTTCCACTTCCGCCTTCGGTCGGGTCTAATTCCGTCCATTCAAATACAGGTGGTGGGTAATCGGATGTTCCGAAATTATCGACAAATGCGAAAATATCTGGGTCTCCGCCTTGGTGCGGGTCGCCGACAAATGCGGAAAACATCGAATCGGGTGCATCGGCAGGTAGTGTGGTGGAATTGCCGTATCCATCGTAGGCGACAAAATAATATCCGAAATCTTCACCCTCGACGAGATTTGCCAATGTGAAATAGTATGTGCTGCCGATGACCGTGTCGGGAACAGTGAAATACAGGACTTCAGCGACAACATAATATAGTGTTTCGGCAGATATTTCAGAGAAATCGACAATGTCGGCATCGAGTGTCAGCGAAAAACTATCGGCAGCGCAAAGCCAATAAAGTGAATCTGGTGTGAATGCGATTTGTGGCGGCATCGTATCGACAAAGGATGTAGGCGAATAGAAATATATCGCAAAATCGTTCATTATCGGATTATATGCCGGGTCCCAATTATATTCATACATCAACCCGATTGTGCCATCTAATGAGGAAATTCCCACTGTTGCTTCCGAACCCATCGAGCGAGGATTATGCTCATCCGAAAACCCTGTGTATTGCAATTCGATATCGCCGTTCTCGTATAGAGTGATTTCGCAGGTCAGATAATCGTCTGTCAAGCGAATATAAACATTCTCATATATTATTCTGAAAATTTGCCTGCCATCGCCGGAAAGTCCTATTGCAGTATATACCTGCGATGGTGGAGTTGCAAAAGTATCGACCTCGAGGTCATCCCAAAATGGCGCGATTGCTCCCGTAAATGAACTTGTGGGCAATTCGGTGTTTGAATATTCAGCGTAATAGGGTTCATCAAATGCAATAATTCCATTGGTCGTAATCCAGACAGAATCGACCGTTGTTCCATAGAAATTGAAATCGAATGGAATATCGACACCGGTCGAATGGTCATCGCCTGCAATATCCGATGGAACAGCATCTGTAAGGTCGATTCCAGTGAATTCGGGAGCGCTATCGCCATCATAGAAATTGTCATACCATACATATCCGATATCGTCTGGACCACCGAAACCGATATGAGCTAATGCATCGAATATAAAATCGAGCGTATCGTTCTCCGGGCGTTCATCATCGGGGATATTTGCACTTATCTCGATTGTGTAAGTATCGGCATCGAAACCAGACCAAGCAGGAAATTCGAGTGTATCCATCGTTTCGGATGTCATCGCTATCGTTGTGTCGATGTCGGACACGAGTCCCGACAGTATCCCTGTAATTGTGCAATGGATATCGACAGCGGGTTCATCCGATGAACCATTGTTTCGCACAATTGCAGCAGGAATCACATCGAAAAGATTGACGACAGTTCCAATAGGATAAAGGATTTGTGTGACAGAGACATCGTGGTTCATCGGTTCGATTTTCTCGAATTCGATTCGCAGCGAATCACTCAAAGAAGAATCGTTATATGAATATTGCAGTCCGATTGTGCCATCCTGATTTTCGATACCGACAGTGGCGCTGGCACCATAATCGTAAGTAGAACCCTCGAGATGAGCATCGAGATACTGAAATGCGATATTGCCATCGCCTGTGGAATTTTCATAGAGAATAACCTGATATGTCCAGCAGTCATCGTAAAAACCATATCTAAAATAGTTTAACCAGCTGAATGCTACCCATCTATTTGGGGAATCGCCACCGGATTCGACATAAACCCCGATTGTGATAGTATCGGTATCGTAATATTTTTGGTCGTCCCATAATGGTGCTATAATAGCGTTTGGAGCAGATTCGGTTGGAATCGAATCGTTGTAAAATTCATCGGAATTTTCACCGAGAAAAGCTATAAGTCCATTAGTGGAAATCCAGACAGAATCGTAAAGGACTCCATAGAATCGAAATCGAAATGGCAAAACCACAGTTAACGATTCATCATCATCCTCCGGTACAAAAGGAATAATTGTAGCCCCCGATGTATCGAGCCAATCGAATGAAACGCTCGACTCGCGGGAATCCTGAAAGATGTATCCATATATATCTGGACCGCCTGTTCGAGCGTAAGAAACTGAAAGAATTACCAAAACACTAATCAATAAAATCTTTTTCATAATACCCTCCCATTAAACATATTTATTAAAATATATAAAATAATTATTTTATTTCAAGGGAAAAATCGATGTATTGTATTTAAAAATGTAAAATGGAAAAAATTTGAATTCTCGCTTTCATGGGATTCATTGTTGCCGAGCCCTTCGACTATTCTTAATTGGTTGAAATATTATTTTGATTAAAGGGATGCAACAATGAATTTCACTCTGGTGAAAGAAAAGTTGCACAATAAAAACACCCGCAAGGGAGCCATTTGGCTCATTTTAATTGATAAATATTTTGACTAATCTGGCGTTGCAAGGAATGACTGCTATGCAGTCAGGGAAGCAATGCGAAGAAAACGGGCTGAGCGCGCCCGCTAGACCCAGTATTCTCGGTCGAGACTGCGGTATTGGACAGCTTCGGCGAGATGGTGTGGCAGAATGTCGTCGGTTCCTTCGAGGTCGGCGATTGTTCGGCTCAATTTGAGAATTCTATCATAAGCTCGTGCAGAAAGTCCGAGTCTTGTTATTGCAATTTTCAAAATATCTTCGCCATCGGGTGAAAGTTTGCAAAACCTTCTGATTGAGCGAGTTGTCATATGGGCGTTGGCATAAATTCCTTTCATTCCGCGAAATCTATGTTGTTGTCGAAATCTTGCCTCGATAACCCGTGCGCGGATTTCATCGGAGCTTTCGCCTGTCGGTTTGCCTGCAAGTTTATTGAACGGCACCGATGGCACCTCGATGTGCATATCTATTCTGTCGAGCAATGGTCCCGATATTTTCGCACGATAATTTTTCACCTGTGTCAATGAACATTTGCATTCGTGATACGGGTCGCCGAAATAACCGCAAGGACAGGGGTTCATTGCTGCTACCAGCATAAATCTCGCAGGGAACGATAAAGTGATAGCGGCTCTCGCTATCGTAACAACCGCATCCTCGATAGGCTGCCGTAAAACTTCGAGCACATTTCGTTTGAATTCTGGAAGTTCATCGAGGAAAAGCACGCCGTTATGTGCGAGTGAAACCTCGCCGGGTCTCGGATATGCTCCACCACCGATTAGACCTGCATCGGAGATAGTATGATGCGGCGACCTGAATGGTCGATGAGTGAGAAGAGAAATTTCCGATGGAAGAATACCTGCAACCGAATGAATTTTTGTTGTTTCGAGAGCTTCCTCGAGCGTCATCGTTGGCAAAATACTCGGGAATCTTCTTGCGAGCATAGTTTTTCCCGAACCTGGTGGACCTATCATTAACATATTGTGAGCGCCCGATGCGGCGATTTCAAGCGCTCGTTTTGCATGTTCCTGTCCGCGAACATCGGAAAAATCGAGGTATTTTATGCTTTGGTCGAGTTTGAAAACTTCTTTTACATCGAGATGATACGGCGAAATCGGACTTTTCCCCTCGATAATATCGATTGCATCCTGCAATTTTTCCACAGGATAAGCGTTAATTCCAACAATGGCAGCTTCACGGATATTTTCAGCGGGGACTATAATATTTGCAATTCCATCGTCGCGAGCGGAAATCGTCATTGGAAGCACACCTCTTGTGCTGGCTACCGAACCATTGAGACCGAGTTCGCCGATGAATACAAAATTGGTTAATCTATCTATCGATATATATCCATTAGCGGCAATAATAGCGATAGCCATTGGAAGGTCGAACGAACTGCCTTCCTTGCGAATATCTGCTGGAGCGAGATTTATCGTAATCTTGCCCTGTGGAAATGGGTAGCCGGAATTTTTAATCGCAGATGTAACCCGTTCGCGGCTTTCCTTAACAGCATTATCTGGAAGTCCAACTACTGTGAACGATGGCACTTTGTATTGTATATCGACCTCGACATCGACAAGATAGGCATCGATACCGAGAACCGCCGATGATTTTACACTTGCATACAATTATTACCCCCAAGATTGAAAAGAGAATATAATTTTTTTTATTTTTGTGTCAATACATAAAAAATTTTGTTGTTTTTATAATTTCATCTATTATAATATAAATGTATATGTGTGAAATTTTAAGTTTTCATCGATAAGAATTAAATTTATCGAAATTTTATGGAGGTATATATAATATGAAAAGGTTAATTATTATCGCTTTTTTAAGCTTAACCTTATTGGGATTTTGTGAAACTCTTCCTGTCCAACCCCAAAACCAGAGTGGATTCGATATAAACAGTATGTCGGTTTATTATAAGGGGATAAAATATCGGATGAAAGCTCTGTTAGATGGTGAATTTACTATCGAACTCGATTGTCGAACCGATACGGGAGCTGTGGATATTGTTTTTGTAATCGACAATACAGGCAGTATGAGTGGGACTATAAGCGGTGTCAGGTCGAACATCAGTGGTCTCATATCAGAATTGGATTCGCGAGGATACGATTATCGTCTCGGCGGAGTTTGCTACGGTGATGCTGTCGGTCCCGATTTGGATGGATCCGCATATCGGGAACTTTACGATTCCACTACCACAGCTACCGATGGCTGGGATATGACGAGCGATTTCTGGGGTTCATTTCAACCATGGATTAACGGTATCTCAGTGTGGGGTGGTGCCGATGCTCCTGAAAATGCAATTTGTGCTATCGAAGCTGCTATGAATAATTATGATTGGCGTCCTGAAGCTTTACATATATTGGTTTTTTTCACCGATGCCTGCTATTATGAATGTGGAGATATCTGCGATGGCACCTGTGCATATTGTGATGAAGATGTATATAATGATATTATTTCAGGTGGTTTTGTGCTATTTTCATCGACAAGAAGTTCACCAAGTTGTAGTGGATGTTCTTCTGTGGGCTCTACAGGGTCGTATAACTGGTATCATAACACATCTATCGCATCGGGAGGAAATTGGTATTCACTCGGGACATCGTGGAGCACTATTTTCAGCGATTTAGTATCGTTGATAGATACTTTCGAGATAATTAATTATTGCGTTACTAATAGTTCTGGCTCGACAATCAATCCTGGAACAGCGGGAATAATTCCCGGTAGCTGTATAACGATTTTAGGGGCGAACCCTCAAAGTTATGGACCGTGGGTTAATGGCGAGGAACATTGTTTTAATTTCAGAATGAACACTATTGCGGGATGCACCGGTATCGATGGTTGTTTTTCTGCGATGATTTCCGGGGGAGGATATTCTGATACTGTAACAGGTTGTGTTTTTCTCGAGGATTGTGCCTGTCCCGGTCCCGAAGCTACACCTATTTGTCCGCCCTGTTCATATCCATATACCGCCTGTCCATATCAAGAAATTACAATTAGTCTCGCAGATTCAGATAGCTATGTCAACACAAGCACTATTACATTAAATGTTGCAGGAGTAAATTATCATTTTCCCGACCATTTGAGCTATGCCGGTGATGTTCTTACTTTTACACCGACTACTGCCTGGACAAATGGGCAAACGGTGCATTATACGCTCGAGAATGTCGAGGATGGAATGGGTTGCCCGATGATGTCCACTATCGACTGCGGATTTGTAGTAGATTTAGAACCGCCCGATATAACCTCGTGGTTGCCTGTTTGCGGAACCGAAATCGATGACCCATTAAATGTTACTCTTTCGGTAAGCGATAATCTTTCGGGGATGAATCTTGTAGCACTTTATTTCACTGTTGCAGGAACGCCATATTATGGTTCGAGTCCCCATGTGAACTACACGGGCGATTATTACTCGGGAACAGTAACTTTATCGGGTAGTTTCGATGATTTCGGAATCGCCGATGCGGGTTCTGTTCAAGTGTGCTTTTTTATCGAGGATAGAGTTCCCGCAAGTGAGGATGGTTGCAACCTTTGCGGACCGAACGATACGATGTTTTGCTGCACATATTATATGAACAATCCACCGACGGCGGAGTTTATAATACCCGATTCGGCATCGTGGGTTGCCTGTGACCCCGCCGAGATTTTCATTCATTTCCACGACCCAGATGGCGATGCAATCGATTCGATGTCGCTTTCGTTGCAGATTTGGAGTTCGACATATCCCGCACCGACAACTTATGATATTACGAATAGTTGGTTCAATATGTTCGATGAAACGACTGCGGTATTCACTCCCGACCCCGCTTATTTTCCGAGTGGGGACACGATTTACGCTCAATTGACAAGTGGGACAGATATGCGAGGTGCCTCGATTGAGAATTTGCCGATATACTGGATGTTTATGCTCGATTATGACCCACCCGTTTATTTCGACCATTTTCCGCCGAACTATTCTGTGGTCTATGAATTTCCTGGAAGTGCCTATGTCGATATAATCGATTCGCTATCCGGTTTAGACCTGTCGAGCATTTTGGTTACTGTCGATGGAATGGGTTCTGTATTCAGTTGGGTATATAATCCCGATAGCAGTTATGGGATAACGATTCCATTGCCGATGGACCTTTGTTCGCTGGCGGTCGATACCTGCACAGTGCAGATATGCGTATATTCAGCCGATATGCCCGATACCTGCGGTCCGAATGATACGACAGATTGCTGGACATTTTATTGGGTATTCGGTGCGCCCTGGGCGGAAATTCATTTTCCAGACCCATTATCGATTGTCGCCTGTGAGGATTCCACTGTGGAAATAATTATTCACGGCGGTGTAGGACCTATCGATTCGAACTCGATTATTCTTGTAATCGACAATGGCGATGGCACACCCGATACATTTACAATCGACAGCGACTGGCTATATGTCGATGAGGGTAGCACAGATACTTTGCTGATTTTCTCGCCACCGATGGGATATTGGGAGGATGCCGACACTTATCTTGTGAACTTAATTTCACTTGCGGATATATATGGATTTCCCGCATCTGGACTACCGCTATGGTGGTATTTCTATACCGATTTTTCGCCGCCTGTTACATACAATCATTATCCATTAGACTCATCTGTTGTTGCAGCTTTAAGCACACCGATTTCATTCGATATCGATGATTCGGTTGCGGGATTAAATCCAGATTCATTTTTCGTGATTGTAACCGATACGGTTGGTTCGCTTATAACTGTCGATACATTTTACATAGGCGATACAGGTGTTTCGTGGGATGGTGTTCATTTTGAAATAGCGGGACTTACATTCGATGATGGCGATACTGTCTGGGTTTGCGTGGAATCTATGCAGGATACACCGACTTATTGCGGTCCGAACGATACCTCGAACTGTTGGTGGTTTACGGTCAGCGTAAGTATTCCATGGGCGCAATATATTCAATATTTGCCAAATTCCTATGTCGCCTGCATTCCAGAGACAATAATTGCGACAATCGACGACCCCGACGGTATAAATATTTCTACACTCGAATTCTGGGTGATTCAGGACAGTTCCGACACATCGGTATATCATTGGAGCGATGGCTATTTTGGATTTTATGGCGGAGATACACTTATATTCGGTTCGCCTGTTACATGGGATGATGGTTCTGTTGTCGATGTCTGCATCGCTTATGTCGAGGATAGTTTGGGAAATCCTTTACCTGAGCCATATTGCTGGAATTTTGTAATGGATGAAAGTCCGCCGAGTATGGTGTTTAATTTCCCTGCGGATGGAAGCATTTTCCCGATGCAATGGACAGGAGTATTCGAGGGTCATTTTGTAGATACCTTGAGTGGCATTGACACGAGCAGTTATTATGTAGTATTATGTGGTGATACATTTTATTATCCTCGTTCTGGTATAATTGTGTCTCCTGGTGATTCATCGGGTTCGATACGGTTCACAATCGACCCGAATTTACTATTAACGGATGGTAGTTGGCGAGCTTGCAGTTTGGTTTGCATGGGAATCGGGGATATGCCTGATTATTGTGGACCGAATGATACTGTTTACTGTTGGCATTATAGTTTGACAGAGGGGCCTAATGCGGAGATAATCACTCCTCTCGATGGTGAAATCACTGCTTGTGCGGACCAGTGCGTTTTGATACATTTGTGGGACGATGATTTACCTGTTGACACATTTAGTATAATTATTGTTATAAATGGTGATACGATTCGCTGGGGCGATGGACTTTTGAGTTATTCTGCTGAGACCTTGATTTATTGTCCTCCCGAGAGTCTTTACTGGGTGAATAACGAGGTAGTTAATTTCGAGTTAATTTCGGCGGATGACAGTGTTGGGGCGTATTTGCAGGATACACTCGATTGGAGTTTTTCGGTAGATTTGGAAAGTCCTATTCCATCTTCTTTTTCGCCTAATGATGGCGATACTGTCGGTTTCGGGACTCCTCCCATATGTCTTGACTTGACTGATAATTTATCTGGTATAAATTGGGATTCTGTTTCAATATCGATAGATGGTTCAGTTTTTGTTTTTGTCGATACTCCTGCGGTCGATATAGTAGGTTCTTCGTTATGCTTTTATCCCGACAGTTTGGGACTTCGCTGGATCGGTGGCGATAGTGCAGTGATTTGTATTCACGCAATCGATTCTCCGGATTTGTGCGCTCCTAATGTTCTTGACACCTGTTGGGTATTTTACATAGAACCTGGTGGGCCTTATGGGACAATCGACCATCCATTTAGTGAAGCCTGGGTTAGTTGTGTTGACACAGGTATTGTAATGCACATAAATGATGATGATGGAGTAATTGACACAAGCATAGTAATATCGATACATGAAAGTTCGACTGGGGTAACCGATACTGTTAGCTATCCGGATTCGAGATTGAGCTGGGATAGTTCTACTGGAAAGCTTTTATATCACCCATCTATTTCATTCGAATCATCTGAAACAGTCGATGTCTGCATACTTTACGCCGAGGACCCGATTGGGAATCCACTATCTCCGCGACCTGTTTGCTCATCTTTTTATATCGACAGGTATTCACCAGTTCTCTTCGATGCTATTCCATTATCTGGCGATATAGTTTACACGCGGCACCCATTTATTTCATTTGACTTAATTGACTCATTGTCAGGACTCGATACATCGAGTGTCGAGATTTATTTGAATGATGTTCATTTCGGTGGTTCTTGCGTCGATATTGAATATTTAGGCAGTGGTGTTTATGAATTTACTCTTGACAGCAGTTGCTATGAATATCATGGTTGCGATACTGTTGTTGTTCACATAGTATCCACCGATAGCACGGATTACTGTGCAGATAACGAACTTGACACGAGTTGGATATTTAGTGTAGATTGTGAGGGACCACATGCTTCTGAGATTTATGTTCCGCGAGATTTAGTAAGCTCCTGCGATAGCGATAGCATTGTAATTTGGCTTTGGGACAGTTTGCCCGGTGTGAACAGCAGCACTATACAAATATCCATAACGGGTTATGGAACAATAAGTTGGGGCGACCCGAATTTGACATATTCTGAAGATACATTGGTTTATTATCCAACACCACCTCTTCCAGATGAAGGTGCTATAAGCGTTACCCTCATTTCGGCAGACGACCTTTTAGGGAATGAACTCGAGGATATTGTCGACTGGGTATTTTATGTTGACAGAATATCACCGATGGCATTAAACTGGAGTCCCGCTTGCGGTGAGACAATCGCTAACACACATCCCGATATTTCTATTATGGCTTATGACAGCGGATGCGGTGTAGTAGCGGAAAGCACGGTAGTTACTATAGATGGGACATCGTATTCATATATAGATGGCTGGATTTCCGATTTCGGCGATGAATTTGTATTCGACCCAGATGCAGACAGTCTGCATTTTTCCGGGGGAAGTTCTGTCGAAGTATGTTGGCATCTTGTCGATTGTGCGGATGATATCTGTCCTCCAAATGCAGTTGACACTTGCTGCATATTTTATGTTGAAAGCGGTGGTCCGTGGAGCGATATTTCTGGACCTTGCGAGAGCGACTGGGTCGGCTGCGATGCTGAAACCGTGCATATTTCATTCGAGGATGAAGATGGAATATTGTCATCTACGATTCAGTTCGAGGTGTGCTTTGGAATTTCCTGCGATTCCTGCGATACATTAGATGTATCTTCAAGTGATATAATAAATTACGGTGAATATGCAGACTCGATTTCATTCGACTACATTATAAATTTGCCCTCATTGCCCTCATCTGATGGTTGGCAATTTTGTGTGCATACACTTTATGCCGAGGATTCTCTCGGAAATACGATTTTCGACCATGGACATATAGATAGCTTTTATGTTAATATAGATAATTCACCTCCATCGATTATAAGTTATTTCCCAAATGAGGGTGATACAATGAATATCGGCTCTCCAACAATTTGTGTTCAGCTTTCTGACCTTTATTCAGGCATTGACGATGATTCAGTATCTCTTTCAATTGCGGGCATAGATTATAGTGCCGGTGATTTAGGTTTTTCATGGGATGGCGCAAGTGCCTGTTTCGATGCTGAAATTGCAGAAATTACTTGGACAGGTGGCACTGTTGTGGATGTTTGCATAGACGCTTATGACAATAACTGTGCATGTCCAAACGAACTCGATTCCTGCTGGTCCTTTATTATAGCACCTGGAGGACCTGTCGCTACAATCGAGCATCCATCACCCTCGATTGTTTCTGCCTGTGAGAACGAAAGTATTTTTGTTACCCTCATAGATCCTCAAGGAGATAACATAATCGACAATTCGATAGAAATTATGATTTGGCGAAGCACTACTGACGACAGCGTTACCCTCATTTATGGAATCGACCCTCAATTGGTTTGGGATGAACCCTCATCGAGGTTAGTTTTATTCCCATCACCACAATTCGCAGATAATGAAACGATTATTTTCTGTGTAACATCGGCATTGGATACATTGGGAAACTCACTCGAAGAACCAGTTTGCGTGCAATTCTCGATGGACATATCGCCGTTCGTTACTTTGGGATTTGCTCCTGCGGATAACGAAACAGTCGCAACACGCACACCATCTATATCTGTGGCATTCATCGATAGCATAACAGGAATCGCAGACAGCTCGGTTATTATGACAATAGATGGAGATGAATATACGCTGGAAAGTCCCGCACTGCAATGGTTAGACGATACCACAATAATATTCTATCCCGAAAGCGCCGATGTAGATTGGCTTGGCGGAAACTGCTTCGATTTATCACTTTATGCGTATGACCAGACGACACCAGGATACTGTCAACCGAACGATTCAACAGTGTTCTGGACGATATGTATCACTCCAGGCGGTCCTGTTGGCAGTGTTGTAAGACCTTTCAATGGTGCATACTCATCCTGCATCGATGAACACATTGTAATGACAATCATAGACCCAGATGGCGTGGATTCAAGCACGATTCGGCTCGTTGTAGAGGGCGATACATTCTCGCTCGAGGACGATGAATTGACCTATGAGGACGATACACTTATTTATACGCCAAACCCATTATTTGTCAATGGACAAATAGTGAATGTATGCCTCGTCGCCGCAGATGATATGCTCGGAAACCACCTGGCCGATACTGTCTGCTGGTATTTCACAATGGATTTCACTCCACCTTGGTCACAACTCGATGCACCGATTGCTGAGATGGTCCGAGACCGTCAGCAAGACATTGTAATCACTGTCGGCGATTCTCTATCCGGCGTAGACCCGCTATCGATAGTCATCGCAGTGGATAATATACCATACCAATTCGGCGATTTCCTGTGGACTCAACAAGACTCGATTCAAGGCGGAGTAATTAGATTTATGCCGGAAATGTTCGATATAATATTCCCACCCGGCGAATCCGTGTGTGTAGATATAAGACTAACTGATACAACAGATTACTGCAACGATAACATTCTCGATTCGACATTCTGTTTCCTCATAGAACCAGAAATCGCATGCCTCGTTCATCCAAATCCTTTCACGCCAAATAGTGATAATGTCAATGATTTCGCAATATTCAATTACCCGTTTATGTTCAGCCAAAATGCCGAAATACAAATATATAACCTCAGAAATGTCCTCGTGTTCCATAGAAATATCGAAAACATATCCGATATATCCGATTTCCTCGCACGCTCATGGAACGGAAAAGACGATAGCGCAAATCCACTTCCCGAAGGACTTTACATCTGGATTATAATATCGAATAACGAAGTAGTATGCAATGGAACCGTAGTTCTCGCTAAATAAAATGTAGATGAATGAAGAAAAGGCCTTCAGAAATAGATAATGTAAACATCTCAAGAAATTGCTATGCTCCGTGTGGAAAATAATAATGCCAATGCTCAATATTTAACCCTCATTACAATATGAATATATATTGATAATTATAGAAAATGAGGGCAATGAAGATTATTCGAAAAATAAAATAGGTTATTCACCCTCGAATTTAATTATTGAAAATAGTTGGCGAGGAATGATTTTCTCTCGTCCTTTAAGGTCTGAAAGCTCTATAATAACAGCAGTTTCAACAATATCACCATTCAATTTCTCTATAAGTTTCGATGCCGCAAGCAATGAACCGCCTGTTGCAATCAAATCGTCTATTAGAAGAACTTTGTCGCCTTCTTTAATTGCATCCTCGTGAATTTCGAGAGTATCGGTGCCGTATTCCAAATCGTAAGTTTCGGAAATTGTTTTCCAGGGAAGTTTGCCCTTCTTGCGAATCGGGATGAAACCCACATCGAGTGCATAAGCAAGCGCTCCACCGAAAATAAATCCACGAGATTCGATTCCTGCAACATAATCTATCTTTTTCGTATGATATCTTTGATGAAAAACATCTATCACCTCGGCAAATGCCGTAGAATTTTGAATAAGAGTCGTTATGTCGCGAAACATTATGCCTTTTTTTGGAAAATCTGGTATTGTTCGAATGTAATCTTTAAAATTCATCGCTCTACCTCTCTTCTAAAATTTCAAAATTAGCTAACAATTTTAATTTATGCAAAAATAGAAAATATGCAACATTAAAAAAATCACAACCCGGAGGTCTCGTATTATCATCGGTAAACTCATTAAAAAATTTTGAATTGATACCATTTGGGGAAAGCAGACAGAATTTTCTGCATTTGCACTTGACAATTCATTTTTTATCTGTATACTTAATTTAGGAATGGATAAATGAGGAGGTATAAGATGAAAAGGGAAATTTTTATTTTGTTGTTACTGATTACACTGGCGGTTTCGCTCGGATTTGCTGATTGGATAACAGCAAACGGATATGTGCGTGTCGATGTGGATGAAACAAGCGGCGAATTTGAAGTAGGTGGTGACCAAACTGGTACCGGTGATTATGTGAAACTTACTTATGGTTTCCCAGAAGCTCCGGGAACCGAATGGGTAATGTATAATGTCGAT
>JAGGZE010000006.1 GCA_021162205.1 bacterium | reverse complement strand
TTAAAAAAGAAATTGACAATTAAGTTTTTACTCAAAGAAGCTAAAAATTTCTGTGAAAACATATCGCAAAAGCATCATGAAGAAATTGTTGGCACTACCGATGGAAAGCGTATCGGAACATATATAGAGCACAAATTTAAAAAAGTTCTTCAACAGAAATATATATTTGAAATTGGTAATGCTGCATCTGGTATCGATTTTCCCGAAGAAACAATCAATACCGATATGAAAGTGACAAGCATAACACAGCCACAATCTTCCTGTCCATTTCGTAAAGCTCGTCAAAAGATTTATGGATTAGGCTATAATATTCTTTTATTAGTCTATGACAAAAATGATAATCAAAAGAATAATCTACAGTTTTTGCATGCTCGATTTATTGAAAAAGAAAGGACAGCCGATTACCAGACTACACGCGGATTGCTGGAGATAATCGAACAGGATGGAAATACAGAAGATATATCTGCATTTCTTATGGACAGGAATTTACCTGTCGATGAAATAAGTCTGCAAGTTTTATCGAAGGAAATATTTGGGAATCCACCTACTTTGGGATATTTGACAATATCGAATGCATTACAATGGAGACTCCAATATAAAAGAACAATAGACCTTCCATCTCAAACAGATGGTCTCGTGAGAATTTATGACCAATAGTGCAATACATAGTATCAATAGTGAAATCGATGTACTTTTCAACAATATAACAGAATTAGGAAAAATTAACGATGAGTTATTTTTAAGAACTGGTGTAAAAAACTTTTTTAACTCATTTGAACAAATCGAGAATTTTAAAAAATTTTTCTATGAATTTAATAAATATGGACAAAAATCAAAGGAATTTGGAGATTTTCAAACGCCGATATCATTAACGAACAATATATGTTCTTTAGTAAAGGAATCGGGTTTTGAACCAGAAATCATAATCGAACCAACCTGTGGCATGGGCAATTTTGTAATTTCAGCATTAAAAACTTTTAATAATATTAAGTATATATATGCAGTTGAAATTCAGCCCGAATATGAGTGGATATTCAAATTAAACATATTGAATTTTTCTTTTCAAAAAAATATATCGGCGGAAATCGAGTTTCATTCAGATAATATTTTTACACATAGAATGTCTAAAAAACTCGAATCCTTTATACAAGATGGTAAAAGAAATATTTTGATTATTGGCAATCCACCCTGGATTACGAATAGTGCTTTATCTATGTTGAATTCGGCTAATTTACCAACAAAGTTTAATCTCAAGAAACATCGAGGAATCGATGCTATAACAGGGAAAGGGAATTTTGATATTGCCGAAAGCATAATTTTCGATATGATGAAAAAGTTTTCACACCCAAATGCAAAAATAGCGATGCTTTGCAAAACATCGGTGATTAGAAATATTGTGAAATCGATGAAATTCCTCGCTCTCGAAATCTCCGATATTCGAGCTTATACCATAGATTCGAAAAAGGAATTTAATATCTGTGCTTCTGCTGCTGTTTTAGTTGCCAATTTTTGGGGAACAGGAAATCTTTCTTGTGATATTTATTCCTTATATAATAAAAAAAGAGATAAAACATTTGGATGGTTCAATGGAAATTTTGTGTCGAATATTGAGGAATACGAGAAAAATAAATATATAGATGGAAATTCACCATTCATTTGGAGGTCGGGTGTTAAACATGATTCATCCAAAGTAATGGAACTGAGAGTTTTTGGAGAAAATTCATTCAGGAACGGTTTGGGTGAAGTTGTTACGCTTAAAAACAAAGAGCTTATCTATCCTTTTCTAAAGGGTTCTCAGTTAAGAAAACCTGTCATATCTGAAACTAATAAGAGAATTATAATAACACAATCTTATCCTGCTGAAAATACTGAACATATCAGATTCGATTACCCTGAAGTATGGAATTATCTTTCTAAACATTCCGATTTATTATCTAAAAGAAAATCATCGATTTATAAAGGTAAAAGCAAATTCTCCATTTTCGGAATTGGTGAATATTCATTTAAACCATATAAAATCGCTATTTCTGCTTTATATGAAAAACCTCGATTTTCTCTCGTGTTACCATTTATAAATAAACCTGTTATGTTGGATGATACTTGCTATTTTATATCATTCGATAATTTAGATATCGCTGTATATACTTGGATTCTTTTACATAGCGATGATGTTTATAACTTATTAAGTTCTATTGTTTTTACAGATAGCAAAAGACCTTACACGAAAGAAATCTTAATGAGAATCGACTTAAATAAACTTGTTAAAGAGGTTTCATTCGACAATTTATGTGATATATATATGACTCGATTAAGAGAATTTTTCTCATACGATTTAAATGAAATCGAATATAAAAATTTTATCAAAACTATTAAGAGAAAAGAGAAAAGAGAAAATAATTTATATAATAGTCCAAATTTTGCAGAAAAGTTATTAGTATAATCACAGGGGGGAACGATGAAAATTCGCATAGTAATAGGCATAATTTTTTTGATTTTTTCCTTTGTTTTTGCTACAAATGTAATTAGTCCAATCGGGAAAACTAAAACGGTAAATCTCGATGTCGATGGTAAAAAATATACATATTGGATTTGTGAACCGGGCGAAAGTCTTTATTACGATATTATCGGCTCTGGCTCGGTGAAGATATATCTCCGCACAGAATCCGGTGCTACTGCGAATGTAAAAATTTCGCTCGATGGCAGAAAAATTAAGACTGTAAATGTCGATAAGCAAATTTCCAAAAAAGCGCAAACTAAAACGATGAAAAATATTACTAAGGCAAAAAAAATCACTGTTAAAATCCCACGCAAAAAACATCGTTTAACAATTTCTACGGATAAAAAAATATTATTGCGAACGGTTAAGAGCAAAAATATAAAATATTACTCTTATGTTCCACAGAAACACTCGGGTGGAATGGTTCTTGTCTCCCGTGAAACAGAATATGGATATTATAAATCTATCGAAAGTCATCCTGTTCAATGCGAAATTATCGGTGATGGCACGATTACTGTATATTCGAGGTTTTTGTATTCCAATGGCATGATGGGAAATCAGCATTATTCTGTTTCTGTCAGTATCGATGCTGGGAGGCCTACAATTTATGAATTCGAGACTCGACAGTCATCGACAGCATTTTTCCGCACCGATAATGATATAATTCCCAGCAAAGCGGGGAAAATTAAGATAGTAATTCCCGAGGGCAATCATAAGGTTACAATTTCACCGACTAATTCGAACCAGATTGCTGTCAGAATTTTAATACCGAGTTCGATGTTAAAAAGAAAGTAGGACTGCTATGCTCGACTTAAAATTTATCGTTCAAAACCCGAATATTGTTAAAAAAGCGTGTATCGACAAACACGAGAAGGATAATATCGACCAGATTCTCGACCTAAACCGAATGCGGAAAATATATGTATCCGAGCGTGACAGTATTCGGAAAAAATTGAATGGAATTTCGGGTGAAATTGGGAAGCTCGCTAAACAGAAAATCGATATCGGTTCGCTTAAAACCGAGGCTGCTGAAATTTCCGCTCAGGTGAAATCTGTCGAGGAAAAACTTCGCTTCGTCGAGGAAAATCTCGGCAAATTGCTGCTGACAGTCCCCAATATTCCTCATCCCGATGTTCCAATCGGTGAAAGTGAAAACGATAATAAATTTATTCGCGATTGGGGAAAACCGCGTGAATTCGATTTCGAGCCATTAAATCATCTCGAGCTTAATGAAAAATTAAAAATATTCGATTCTCAACGAGGTGCAAAAATCACGGGTTCGTTTTTCCCGATATTCACAGGACAGGGTGCAAAACTTGTCAGAGCATTGGTCGATTTTATGCTCGATTTGCATACATCCACGGGGAAATATACCGAGATATTCCCGCCATATCTCGTTAATCGGGCATCGATGCTCGGGACAGCTCAACTGCCAAAACTCGAAAACGATATGTATCATCTCGATGATGAGGATTATTTTTTAATTCCCACCGGCGAAGTCCCGATGACAAATTTTCATCGAGGTGAGACACTTACCGAGGACGAACTGCCGAAATATTATTGTGGATATACCGCTTGTTTTCGCCGTGAAGCTGGAAGTTATGGCAAGGACACGAAAGGTCTTATGCGTCTGCACCAATTCGATAAAATCGAGTTGGTGAAAATAGTTTATCCCGATAATTCTTTCGATGAACTGGAAGATTTATTGTCCGATGCGGAAAAGGTATTACAAAAATTGGAGTTGCACTATCGTGTGATAATATTATGCACTGCGGATTTGACATTCGGTTCGGCAAAGACTTACGATATAGAGCTTTGGTCTCCAGGAAGCAAAAAATGGCTCGAGGTATCGTCGGTTTCGAATCTGACAGATTTTCAGGCACGAAGAATGAATACTCGTTTTCGCTCGAAAACAGATAATAAACTTCACTATGTTCACACGCTCAATGGCAGCGGCGTGGCATTGCCGAGATTGATTATCGCATTACTCGAAACATATCAAAATGCCGATGGCACAGTAGGTATTCCATCCGCTTTAGCAAATTATTTCGGCAGCGATATAATAATCGACACTTGATTTAAGAGTTTCCTATCGTATAATAGAATGGGAAGGATGTGAATAATTATGAAAAATTTAGAAAAGGGAAACTTTTTTTTAAGTTATGGGCATTTGAATATGGCATTAAACTGTTTTAAAAATGCCATCGAGGAAAATGCCGATAATTACGAAGCTTGGCTTGCATTAGGTGAATGCCAAATTCTTCTTAATTCTTTCGATGATGCTGAAAATTCTTTGAATAAGACGATAGAATTAAATCCCAACAGTGCCAAAGCTTACCTTTTACTTGGAATAATATATAATGAAACAGACCGTCAATCATTGGGTTTGACAAATTTTGAGAAAACCCAGCAGTTAGGGCTTACCACTGCGCAAACCTATTATATTGTCGGGTCGATGTATCTAAATATGAAACGGGATTATGAAGCTCGAGAATATCTACAAAAATCGATTGGACTCGCTCCGGACAAAAGCGAAAGTTATCACCTTTTAAGTATCCTTGCTATGAAAAAAGAAGATGCAGATACTTCGGAAAAATTTATACGAAAGGCACTCGAACTCGACCCCGATAATGCTCAATATTGGTATCACCTCGGTTCCATATATAAAAATTTCCATCATAATTATAAACAATCGATAGAATATTTTATGACATCTATCGAATTAAATCCGCAAAAATTCGAGGTTTGGAACGATATAGGTAATTCATATATGTCTATGAAAAATTTTGAAGAAGCGCATAAATATTTAATTAAAGCGATGGAAATCGAACCGAACGATTATCATCCATATTATAATCTCGCCTGTCTCGAATCACTTCGAGGAAATACCGAAAAGTCATTAGAATACCTCGAATTAGCATACCAGTGTGAGAAATCTTATGTTTGCGAACTCGTATCTCAGGATGAAGATTTGCACAATTTATGGAACGACCCGAGATTTATTCATTTCTTCTTGAAATATTGTCAGAATGAAAAATAATAAAATTCTTGCATAACCGATTGCAGTTTAATATAATAAAATTGCAATAAGACACGAAATTATATCGAAATTTATTTGCCGATGTTTTATGGAGGAAACTATGGTTTCTAAGAAATTAGGTGAAATACTTGTCGAGGCAATGGTTATCGCGCCCGACCAATTGCAGCAGGCGCTTCAAATCCAAAAAGAAAAGGGTGGTAAACTTGGACAAATACTTATCGATTTGGGTTTAATTAACGAAAAAATACTTACCGATATTGTCAGTATGCAAAGGGATTTCACGAGAATCGACCTCAATGTTAATGAAATCGACCCCAATGTATTGCGTTTAATCCCGAGAGATGTTTGCATTAAACGGCGAATTATTCCATATAGAATCGAAAAAAATTTGCTTTTAATCGCTATGGATGACCCACTTAATCAAGAAGCGATAAATATGGCGGAGTTTTCATCTAATATGCGTGTAGTTCCCGGTATAGTCGAGCCATCGAAAATAGACGAGGTTTTAGCCCGTCTAACCGATGCTCAGGAAATTTTGCCCACGCAGGTTGCGGATAAATATAAAACTTCTGTCGCTCAATCATTTGGAAAAGTTATCGGCGAAACTGAAACTCAGGGCAGTATTGTAAAACTTGTGAATATGATTTTAATCAAGGGTATCGAACTCGGTGCGAGCGATGTTCATATCGAAGCTGGGAACCAATATACTCGTCTCAGATACCGTATTAATGGTGTTCTTCACGAAAAATTTAGAACTCCTGCCCCTTATCACGAAAAGATAATTCTCAGATTAAAAGTGCTATCGAAGCTCGATATTTCTATACACGATGTTCCACAAACTGGCGGTTTCCGCATAAATTACAAGAATGATAAAATCACGATGCGAATCGAAACGATGCCGACTATCAGTGGAGAGAACGCATCTATTAGATTTGCTGCTCACGGAACGCAGATTTCATCACTCGATAAACTTGGATTAAGTCGTCCTGAAATGGGTATTATCGCTGAAAATATTTTTAAACCCAGTGGATTGATTATTGTCTGCGGTCCAACTGGCAGTGGAAAAACAAGCACACTTTACGCTGTGTTGCGTAGAATAAATTCACCCGAGAAGAAAATTATCACACTCGAGGACCCTGTCGAGGAATTATTGCCACTTATAAATCAAATTCAAATCGACGATGCAAAAGGACTCACATTTCACTCTGCTTTGCGAGCGGTTCTCAGAATGGACCCCGATATTATATTTGTCGGCGAAATCAGAGATATTGAAACCGCAAGAATCGCAGTTCGCGCCGCTATGACAGGGCACCTTGTGCTTACTACTCTCCATACTCGCAATAGCTTTGAAAGTCTTTATAGACTTATAGATTTGGGTATCGAACCTTTTCTACTCATCAATACTATAAATTTAATTATTTCTCAAAGGTTGGTTAGAACACTTTGTCCACACTGTAAAATAAAGGCTGAGAGTGACAATAAAATTGTCTATCGTCCTAAGGGCTGTGACAAATGTCAGGGAACTGGATATATTGGAAGAACAGGTATTTTTGAATTTCTTCTCGGGAGTTTTATCAATCGAGAGACTTTGATACCTGTTCCATCGATAGATAAGCTTGTAGAACGAGCGAAATCCGCTGGAATCGAAACAATGTGGCAAAAAGGTATGAAAAAAGTCTATGCGGGGGAAACATCGCTTACCGAGGTAATTCGGGCAATTCCCAAAATGAGTTGGGATGAAAATATTCAATAACGGTATCTTAAATAAAAATGTTAATACATTGCAAAATATTTTTTTTTATATATTTTATTGAAAATATGTTCAAGGAGGAGAAATGAAATCCTAAACCAGGAGGAGAAAATGGACCCAAATTCACCATCCGGAATCTACAAGTGCACAAAATGCGGAAATGAAGAGACGCATGTGCAAGGAAGGTCGTTTGCACCATGTTCCAAATGTCAGAATAATGATTGGAAACTTGTGCGAAAAACGAAATAGTATGAATCGGGGCGGTTTATGAACCGCTCCGTAATTTGTCCTTTTGAAATCAAATAAAAAGGAAGAAAGATGCCTAAGAAAACAATGACAAAAAAGGAATTGCGAAAGCTCTGGGAGATCGAAAGAGAAGGCTACAAAGAGCAAGAAGTTGGAACAGGAGTGCAGACTTTTATTAAACATGTTTTGGATAGTGAAGAAATATTTAATCTCAAAGAGGGCAAACTTAAAACAAAACTAGTTGAAAGAGAAAATGAATACATATATGAGAAAAGAACAAAACAGGGAAGGCGTGCAGATTTCGCAATTTTCATTAATCCAGAAATTATTATTCCAATCGAAGTGGAAAGATATGAGAATATCGAAGCAGGAATCGAGCAAATTGCAAACTACCAAAAAGACCTGGACAAGAAATATGGAATTCTGACCGATGGCTACACATGGCGGTTTTATAACAACAATAAATTTATTGTTTGGAATCTCGATGATATACTTTCAAAAGAAAGAAGATTTGAGGATTTTTGGACTGACTATATAAGACCACGGAACTACTATCTTTCTTTTTTCATGAGGGAAGAGGATTTTCAAGGAGAAGAATCGCTTAGTGTTGATGAAAATCGAGAAAGATTTTTTGATGATATTACTCATCTTATAAGAAGCTTGAGGAATAGACTTGAGATAAAACACTATTTCAATGGAATTGATGAAAAGGAAAAAGAAAAAAGAGCAACCGAGACTTCTTATGCTTATGTAATTCAATTTATACTATACAAAGCACTTGTAGATAATGAGTTCTCCGATTTCAATGAGAATTTCAAAAGGAGAATTGAACATATTGGAAAAGCATTGGATAATAAAAGTTATAAAGAAGCCTTGAACTATATCATTGGAGTTAGCGATAGAATTTCAGAAGATATTTATAAACCCTTTAATAAAGAACAGAAACTAATTAATGAAAGAATTAGAAAAATACTTAGTTCTTTGGAAAGCACGCTTTCAGATATAATGCCTTGGCTTGATATTTTTGTTTTCATCAAGAAATACAATTTTGCGAATATCCAGAACGAGATATTTGGCTTTGTCTATGAGAATTATCTAAAGGAATTATTTGAGGAAAAACAAAAGGGTCAATACTTTACCGACCCTGCGGTTGTGAATTTTATGCTTCAACAAGTTGGCTACACATCGGAATATATAAAAGAGAAAGTAGAAAATGGTGAATTGGATAAACTTTCGATAATAGACCCCGCATGTGGCAGTGGCACTTTCCTATACAAAGCGGTCGATGAAATAATTAATTCTTTTCGTGATCAATCAGAGCAAACCTCAGAAAAAATCGAGGAAATCGTCACCAATAATGTTTTTGGTTTGGATATCGCCGAGTTTCCGCTCTATCTCGCAGAAATGAGTATTTTAATGAGAATGCTTCCTTACATCGTTGGCGAGAAGTATAACAATCCCGTCGATAAGAAAATCAAAGTATTCTGGACAAAAGACAGCATTTCTGAATTTATTTTTGACAATATAACAAACACCGAAATCGATGAAGAAACTGGCGTTTTTCAGCGAGGACTTTTTGATAATATCGTAAAACCCAAAACCCCCAGTTTCATAAGGGATGACGAAGATTTAGATGAGATGAAGAAAAGTATGCAGATACCACGCCGCAGATTTGATTTTGTTGTGGCAAATCCACCTTATGTCGGGTATAATCAATGTTCAAAGCAAGGACTACTAATAAATAAGCTTATTCAAGGGAAAAAGGTTAAGATGAGCAACATTTATGGAGTCAATCTTAATACTGTTCCAGGACATCTCAAAGCATATGCTCCCAAACCAAATCTTTATGCATTCTTTGTTGCTTTAGGGGTATCATTGCTTAAAGAAAAGGATAGATTATGTTTTATAATTCCACAAACAATATTAACCTCAACAGACTTAGATGTTTTAAGATATCATTTATC
>JAGGZE010000052.1 GCA_021162205.1 bacterium | reverse complement strand
GAATAAAGTTATAAATTTCCATTTCGGAGTATCAAGCACGGAGAATAAAGTTACTAATTTCCATTTGAAAGTATGAACCACGGAGAATAAAGTTATAAATTTCCATTTGAAAGTATCAAGCACGCAGAATAAAGTTACTAATTTCCATTTCGGAGTGTCGATTACGGAGATTTTAGTTATAAAAACTTAAATCTATGGGAATATTTTTTGCGGATTCATCAAATTCATCGGGTCTATGGATGATTTTATCGCTTGCATTCTGTCGATTATGAAATTATTTCGCCCGAGATGAAGATATTTCCGCTTGATATAACCGATTCCATGCTCGCCCGTGATTGTGCCATCGAGTTTTACTGCGAGTTTCAGAAGTTCGGGGACGATTTTCTCTTTCGTCAGTCGCCATTGCTCATCGGACATATCGTCTCGCAGAAGGTCTATGTGCAAATTGCCATCGCCTATATGCCCGAAACCGACGATTTTCGCATTATGTAGCTCACCTATTCTTTTGACTCCCGCGAGCAAATCGGGAGTGTTAGTCGGCGGGACAGCGAGGTCCTCGGCGGCGATATCCGGCGAACGATGTCTCAGTGCATCACGAATAGACCTTCGAGCTTCCCATAACAATTCTGAATTGGAACGATTGTTCGCTACCAGCACATCGGTTGCTTTCTTTGCGAACAGATGTTCACCGACCCGCATATATTCATTTTCCACAGTTTGTTCATCGAAACCATCGACCGAAACGATAAGCTGGGCTTTCGCACCGGACAATGGCATCTTGCGTTCTAAAAATATCTCCTCGATTTCGACTATTTCATCCTCGATAAATTCCATCGCGGCGGGTTGTATCCCTGTTTCCGATACTATAGAGAGAGCGGCTTTCGCACAATCTGCAACATTCTCGAATCCTGCGAGCAAATCTACCGAATATTTCGGCAGTGGCACCAAGCGAAGCATTATCTCGGTGAAAATCCCGAGAGTTCCCTCGCTGCCCGTTAATATTCCGATTAAATCATATCCCGACACATCCTTAATCATTTTCCCACCGAGTTTTATTTTTTCACCGGGTGGCATTATAACTTCCAATCCCTGAACAAATTTTTTCGTAACACCATATTTGAATGCTCGCATTCCACCTGCGCAGGTTGCGATATTCCCGCCAATCGAACATGAATCGACACTCGCAGGGTCCGGCGGATAGTATAGATTCTCCGCTGCGACAGCTCGTTGAATATTGCCGGTTATAACTCCTGGTTGAACCACTGCGATAAGATTTTTTCTGTCGATATCGATAATTTGATTCAATCGTTCCAATGATAGAACGATTCCGCCAGCGACAGGCACCGCACCGCCAGCGACACCTGTTCCAGCTCCACGAGGTGTGATTGAAATATTGTATTTATAGCACAATCGCACGATTTTTTCGACCTGAGCGGAATTTTCCGGGATAATGACAGCATCGGGAAGAGCGAAAAGTTCTGGTGTTTCATCGCAACCATATTTTTCGAGGGCATCGTCGTCGTAAATCGTGCTATCTGCGGATACTATGTGAGAAATGCTATCGATAAACTTTTTTGGTAGTTTCGTCATATCGCGAAAATAATCATTCAAATAATATATAGCAAAATATTTGTTTCCCTTTCGATTAAAAAGTTTATTTTAAAAAGCACTTGACATTTGAATTGGAAATCATTATGAACATATGCTCGAAAATAAAACATAGGAGGAAAAATGATTATCGCAATCGCAACCACAGGAGATACTTTGGATTCACCTTGCGACCCGCGTTTTGGCAGGGCAGGTAATTTTTTACTTATCGATAGCGATACAGAGGAAATTATCGACACGATTAAAAATCCCAATATAGCATCCGGTGGAGGAGCTGGAATAAGCACATCTCAAATGCTCGCAAATCGTGGAGTAAATGCCGTAATCGCAGGTGCGGTCGGACCGAATTCTTTCGGTGTTCTCGATGCTGCGCAAATCGCTATGTATTCGAGTGCCGGGTTTTCCACTGCGAAAGATGCTTATTCGGCATTTAAATCGGGTGAACTTAAAAGAATTTCAAATCCGGGTAGTGCTGGAAGATTTCATTGATAGTCGATAATTATAAATTTTAATAGGAGGTAGAAAAATGCCGAGAGGAGATGGAACAGGACCTGCTGGTGGTGGCGGTCGTGGAACTGGTAGAGGTAGTGGTGGTCGCGGCAGTGGTGGTGGAAGAGGTCAAGGTCGTTGTGGACAAGGAATAGGACCATCGGGTTATTGTGTTTGTCCGAAATGTGGAGCAAAAGTCGAGCACAGAACAGGAGTTTCCTGTGTCGAGATGAAATGTCCCAAATGTGGTGCCACGATGATTCGTGAAACTTAATCGGAAGGAAACAAAATGATAGTATCAGTAGCGAGCGGCAAGGGCGGCACTGGAAAGACCACTGTCGCAGTATCACTGGCGATTTCTGCGGCACCTATCGCTCTCGTCGATTCCGATGTCGAGGAACCCAATGCGAATATCCTTTTGCGAGCCGACCATTCGACATCCCGCAAAGCATCGTTGCCATTTCCTGTGATAGATATGAAAAAATGCGATTTCTGCGAAAAATGCTCCGATTTTTGCGCATACAACGGAATTGTCGTTCTCAAAGGATTAAAAGTTTTTGCTGTGCCAGAGATTTGCAAAAGCTGCGGTGGATGTAAAATTGTATGTCCGCAAGATGCGATATCCGAGGAGCCGAGGGATATCGGCTACATTAAATTCGGTGAAAGATTGGGAATTCAAATAGTCGAGGGTGAACTCAATATCGGCGAATCATCTTCGACACCATTGGTAAGAATGCTACCAGATTATTTTCCATCGGGCAGAGATGTCATCGTGGATTGTCCGCCCGGTGCGGCTCATCCGACAGTGGAATCGCTCAGAGCAGCAGATTTCGTCCTGCTCGTAACCGAACCCACACCATTCGGTATACACGACCTCGAAGAAGCATTGGTTATCACCGACGAGTTGAATAAAAAAGTTGGACTCGTCGTGAACCGTGCGGATATCGGGACATCGGATATCGAGAATCTCGCTATTGAACGAAATATCCCGATTTTAATGCGAATTCCATTCAGCACCGATATTGCAGAGCATTATTCGAGAGGACATTCGCCAGCGGAGTTTTCGGAATATTGGCGTGAACAATTTGCATTGCTTTGGCAAAAAATAGAGGAGCAGGTGAGATGAAACAAATCGTTATTATAAGCGGAAAAGGTGGCACGGGAAAAACAACGGTCATTTCTGCATTGGCGAGACTCGTTCCCGATAAGGTCCTCGTCGATGCCGATGTCGATGCGGCAAATCTCGAAATCGTAACATCACCCGAACTCGAATCATCGGAGATATATACCGAGGGCGAAATCGCAGTAATATCCGATGATAAATGTATCCGCTGCGATATTTGCAGACAGAATTGCCGATTCGATTCAATCATCGTAGGTGACGATGGCTCATATTCTGTAGATGAACACGGCTGCGAGGGCTGTCGAGTCTGCAAGCTTGTATGTCCCGCCGATGCTGTCGAGATGCAAGTTATGGAATCGGGTTTCGTTAAAAAGTCGAAAACGCCCTATGGAATGTTGTTCCACGGTGAACTTTCAGCAGGTAGAGACAATTCGGGAAAAATGGTAACATATCTCAGGGAGCTCGGTGTGGAAGAAGCTCAAAAGAACAATTTCGATTGGGTTCTAATCGATGGCGCACCTGGAATAGGATGTCAGGTTATCGCATCGTTGACAGGTGTCGATGGTGCTATCGTCGTGTCCGAACCGACATTATCGGCAATCCACGACCTTAAACGAGTAGTCGAACTTGCAAGTCATTTTCATATTAAAATAGGTGTCGTAATAAATAAATCGGATATCAATCTCTCGCTCACAAGAGAAATTCATCGCTGGGCAGATGAAAATAAGATGCCGCTTCTCGAACAAATTCCACTCGACAAAAGAATTGTGAATGCGATGGCTGAACGAAAATCGCCGGTCGAAATCGGCGATGACGCACTGACAAAATTATATGAAAATATCTGGAATAATTTCATCGAAACATATTTCAGTCATCATTAGAGCGCATTACATTAATTCATATTAGGTCTGCACGAGTCTATCTTAGTTCTGCACAGGTTCAACCAAGCCCTCGGATGCGTTTGTGCAAGGGTATTTTTTCATTTTAATTTGCATTTTTGGGTTAATTATCCTCGGATTTTTGGACAATAATCTTTCAAGATTGCGTCGTCATTTCATTCTTCGCAATGACTGTTTTGAGACAGATTGGTAATCCGGGTTCAGCGTGTTTTTCACTTCATCAATTTACTCGCGATAACCAAATCTTCCTGTGTGGTAATCTTGATATTTCGCCGCTCTCCCATAATCACTGCGACATTTTGTCCGATTTTCTCGCAAGCCGATGCCGAATCGGTGAAATCATCGTCGTTGTCTAATGCCGAATCGATAATTCTATATAAAAAGCCCTGCGGAGTTTGTGCTGTCCAGATTTTTTCTCTCGGTGAAGTGCCGACAATAAAATTTTCCTCGACCATTTTGATAGTCTCATTCACAGGCATCGCAGTTATCACAGTGCCGAATTTATTCACATTTTTCGCGCATCTATCGAATAACTGTGGGCTGGCAAGTGGACGAGCGCCATCGTGGATTAGAACTATATCGTCATCCGAGCAATGTTCGCCGAGTTTGGCTAATCCTCTTCGGACAGAATCACTTCTGCGAATACCGCCTGTTGTTATATAAACCGGTTTTTCATCGGCAGCATCGATTGCGATTTTCTCGAATTCACTTTCATATCCCATCGGTGCAACGAGAACTATATTTTGAGCATTACTTCGAGCGATATTATGAATCGTATGAAAAATAATCGGTTTGCTATCGAG
>JAGGZE010000008.1 GCA_021162205.1 bacterium | reverse complement strand
ATAATATTCTTTACTTTTCCTCATGGCTTGCTACGGTGTCGGTCGAGATGGTTATTCTCGTCGAGCTATGCTTAGCATTTAGCGTGAAAAATCTCGAATAAATCAAAAGGCACCGTTTCACTAAACACATTTATAATCGATTCCAAGCCGGTAATGGCTGCAACGCGGGAGAACAATTTCAAAAATCCAAACCAAACAAAAAGCCGTATGAGCGAAACTCTCAAAAATTATTTTTAAAGAACTGTTCCATAATCTATGGAAAATCTATCCCAAATTCACAATAATCACTGAAAAATACAATCCTCAATATACTTTCTGTCAACAATTTCTATCAATTATCTTTTCAATTCCATATTTTGCAGAACTCTTCTAATTAAGTTATTTCAAATAAATAATTCGTTTTGTAATTGTCCGCCCATCGTTCAATGTCGCACGCACAAAATAGAGCCCCGATGATATTGTTTCATCGGGATGCCATATGTAGGGGCGATGCGTTGCATAGCCCTTTTCTTGGGCGACCCACCGGGTCACCCCTACAACATTCCCCCTCAAATCGTAGACCTTTAAGGTCATTTCATTGAGCTGCTTTCCTTCCGTCGAGACGGAATTCCCTGCAATGTCTGCGGAATATGAAATCGTGATTTTGCACGATGAATTGAACGGATTGGGATATGCACTGAGCATTATTTTTTCGGGAACTCGCTGAAATTCCCGAATTCCCGTTCTATCCCAGTATTTGAAAAACACGGATTGTTCCAAAGAAACAAAAATAGTTTCCTGCTCGGTAATCGGTGTCGATGTCAGCCAATCTATGTTGTCGGGGATTGTTTCCGATACGATAAAGTGCATATATAATGGATATTCGGGCGTGTATGGAAATGAATCGGCATCCCAGATAACAAAAGTCGATTCGCCGGGGTCATCTCGAAATGAAAGCTGCCAGACATAATCTATATGTCCGATACCCGTATCGACATCGGCACGATAGTCCTCACGAAGATATGGCATAATAGTATCGCCGACAGTATCTCCGACGAAATATGGGAAAAATCCCTCTGGTGGTTCGATTGGAATCGCAAGGTCGATAAACGGGTCGTAGTCATCGGTTGCACCCTCATGCTCACCGAAATAGTATGTATAGTGATAATAAGTATCGAGCGATGTCGGATTAAACCGAACGGGTATTCGCCATTCCGTTCCCGATAACAGGGCAACAGCATACAGGAATATTAAAATCGATGTTACATTTTCCAGTTTCATACATCGTAATATTTTAGTTTGTAAATTCTATTTTGCAAGAACAAAATTATATTATTGTGAAAACGAATTGTTTTCGTATAAAATGTTCTCGAATGTCGAATCTTTTCCAACGATAGAACGAAATTTTTTGTAATACTTTTTAGCGATAGCAGTATCGCCTTCGGAAAGATAAAATAGAATTAAGTTTCTGAGTGCATACGGATAATTAGGGGTGATTTCTAATGAGCGTTTGAAATGAAATAGTGCAGAATCCATCTCGTCTTGTTTGAAAAAAATAAATCCGAGATTATTGTGAAATTGCGGGTCGTTTTCATCGACCGATATGCCGAGTTTGTAGTAATACATTGCCGAGTCGGTATCGCCGAGCATCGAATGAACCACCGCCGAAATTTTGCAGAAATCTTTATATTTAGTTCCAATCGAAACTGCGTGTTTGCGAAGATATTCTATCGCTTTCACCGGATTGTCGGCACTAATTGCCTCTATGGCACACATCATATACCCTGTCGAACGACGAGGGCTGTGTTTAACTATGTAATTTCCCAATTTCATCTGTGATGTCCAAACAGTTTCCGTATAGATGAACGATGTCGAGCAAAGTGCAATCGCAAATACCCATAGCAAAAGATATGATATTCTTTTGTGAAAATATCTGTGGACAACCAAAACTACCACAGTTAGCAAAAAACCGATAGATGGTATGGAAAGATACCTTTCCGCTATGTATGAACCGACTGTTTCAAAAATTCCTATAGCAGGCAAAAGGAACACAAAAAACCATGCAAGTCCGAAACCCTCTATTTTCCGCTTAATTAAAAAATAAATTAGCACAATAATGAATGGTATAGTAATTATCCACGATATTGCTGTTCTGAAATCGAGAGAAATTGTGAATATATCTATATGATACAACGGATTAGGTCGAAATGGAAACAACATAATCTGAATATATCGAGAAATTATGTGTGGGATATTGAATAATGCGCCATAGAATTTATCTCCTGCGCGAATTAGATGAGTTTCTCCGGGCATAAAGTGTAATCGAAGAGGGAAATAAATGAAAATTGCAACCACAAGAATCGTTAATATCCCGATTGCCAATTTCTTTCGAGGGATTTTAGGGAAAATGTATAGAAAAAGTAATAAAATCGGCAGCGGTGAGGCAGATTCTTTCGATATCAAAGCCAGAAAAAAAGCTAACGATGATGCTATAAGCCAATATACCGATTTATTTTCATCATATAACCATCGAATGAATAAATAAAATGTGAGTATCGTAAAAAATGCCGCCATAAGGTCGTATCTTCCCGATACCATAGCGATAGCTTCGGTGTGCGATGTATGGACAACAAAAAGTAGAGCGGTGAAAAATGAAATTATTTTCTGCGATTTCTCATCGAAGTTATTTTTCCTTAGCAATAGTAAAATAGTAAAGTATAGCAAAATCGCTGTGAATATGTGAATAATTAGACTATCTAATTTGAAAAAAAATGAATGCAGACCGAAAATTTTATGTTCGAGCCAGATACTAAAAAGTCCTAATGGTCGCCAATAGCCCTGATATTTTGCATCGAGTATGTTCAGAACACCTGTGGTGAGAACCTTACTCGGCGAACTATCGAGTATAACAGAACTTTTCATCAAAGGCAAATCATCGAAAATAAAGCCGCCCCAAAGGGACGGCAGAAATGCGATTACGCCGAATAGCACAATGATACATATATATTTTTTATCGGGCATTTTCATTATCTTTGGGATTTTCACTACTTTCAATATTTGGCGAATTATCCGTTGTCGCAGAGATTTCATCGAGCGGTTTTACCTTAATAGTCGAGTGCGAAATCACTATATTCAATGCCTTATCTCGCTTCGCCTGTTTGCGAAGTCTTTCAAATTCGTCACTTTGCGGTTTATAAATTTGCTCGGCGATATCCGGTGAATATCCCATCGAGGCGATTAAATTTTTAGCAATATCGAGAACCTCGTTATCATCGACTTCTATCTTTTCGATTTCCGCAATTTTATCGCCTATAAATTCATATCCAATTTGTTTCTCGATTGTCGGTTTAATTTCACTGCCGAGTTTATCGAGTTCCTCGGGTTTAATTTTCGAAACATCCCACTGTTGTGATATATATTGCTTCACTCGAGCATCGAGATATTTTGGAGGAACATCGACAGGATTCTCCTTTACAAGTTCATCTATAATTTTTTGTTTTATTTCCTGGTCGGCATCGTTGACTTTTTGCTGACGAATATATTCGGCAACTTCACTGCGAAAATCATCTGCTTTGAATCCATCTGGTTTCCCCATTTTTTTGAAAAATTCATCGTTTAGTTCTGGTTTAACCTGTTCGAGAACCTTAGTAATTTCGAGTCTAAATTTTCCATTCTTTTTCTGTAATCTTCTATCGGGAAAATTGTCGGGAAATGCTGCCTCGATTTCAATAGTATCGCCAATCGATTTCCCTAAAAGTCCAGTGAAAAACTGGAGAAATTCAGGGTCGTCGAGAGGAATCATCATCGGGACAGGTTCGTTATCACCTTCAAAAAATTTAATTTCTACATAATCATTTTCGCCAGCGGCTCGTGAAATTTCATCGAGCGATGTATTGCGTATTAAAATATCCTCGATTGCCTTGTCGATTTCTTCATCCTGCACAGGAATTTCGCTCCGTTCGATCTCGAAACCATCGTATTTAACAAGCTCGAACTGTGGTTTCACCTCGGCGTAAATTTCGATTGTGAACGGTTTACCAATCTCGATTTTATCCATTTTAGGTTCATCGGTGTAAAGTGCTTTTTCAAGTTCGGGAGATTCCTCGATAGATTTCTGAACTGTTTCAGATAAAAAATCCTGACGAATTTCATCTAAAAAAGCATCGCTATATCTCGAAACTATCATCGATTTAGGCGCTTTCCCCGGACGAAATCCGGGAACTCGAACCTGTTTCGCATATTTTTTCACCATTTCATTCATTTTTCTCTGAATTTCATCGGGAGAATATTCCCCCTTTACGATAATCGTGCAACTGCTCGGTTTTTCGATAATTATAGCCATTATTCCTCCAATATTTGATAGATTTTATTATAATTATAATAATACCCGTCGTAAATAATATATCGACAGATAAACAAACAGATTTCATTTATTCAAACGCGATAATTTCTATCGAGAATTCAAAACCTCTTTTCCCGCCAATTGTCCGCAAGCACCGGCAATCTTCCGCCCCTTAGACTGCCTAATTGTTACTACAAGCGAATTTGCCAATAGATAACTTTGAAATCGCATAACGATTCTGTCATCGGGACGCTTAAAATCGAAGCCGTCGATTTCGTTAAACGGTATCAAATTCACTTTTATTGGCAAATCTTTAATTAAGCGAACCAATTCATCGGCGAATTTCAGCGAATCGTTTATTCCAGCAAACATTACATACTCGAATGTTACCCATCGTTTCGAGTATTTGAAATATTTTTGAACCAACGGAATTAACTTTTCGATAGGATATTTTTTATTTATCGGCATAATTTTGCTGCGCAGTCTGTTATTAGGAGCATTCAGCGAAATTGCAAGTTTGGGTTTGATATCGCTATTCATCAATTTTTCGATTTGTTCGGGAATCCCGACTGTCGAAACGAGAATTTTTCGATGACCGATTCCGAAACCGGCATCGACATTAAGCACCTCGATTGAATCGACAACAGCATCTAAATTATCCAATGGTTCGCCCATTCCCATAAACACGATATTCGTCAGATTTTTCCCACCTTGAGCGATATATTGCCTGACAATATATATTTGTCCGATGATTTCGGTAGATGATAAATTTCGTGAAAAACCCATTTTGCCAGTAGCACAAAATGCACAATCGAATTTACATCCCACCTGCGATGACACACAAATCGTATTTCTATCGCGATTTTTATCCGGGATATAGACCGATTCGACAAGTTTGCCATCGTCGAGTCGGAATAAAAATTTTGCCGAGCCATCATCGCTGCGAGCGACCTCGACAGTTTCGGGCAATGTGATTTTGCCATTTTCGGTCAGCCATAAGCGAAGTTCGGTCGGTAAATCGGTCATCTGCTCGAAATCTAAAATATTACGAGAATAAATCCATTTCATCACTTGTTTTGCGCGGAACCTGCGCTCACCGAGTTTCTCGAACTGTGTGGCGAGTTTTTTCGGCGGTATCCCTATCGATTCAAATTTTTTATTATATATATTTTGCATAGAGTTAATAAAAATAAAAGTTCTCATTGGTCAAGAATAAATAATAACAGGAAAAGATTATGAGGGAAAATTATACATTTAAATCTCCCGCAAAAAAAACGACCAGCTCAGTGCCATTCGGCTCTGTAAGGAGTTGTTTAACATCCTCTACAGGTCACATTAATATTATATTGACATTACCCTAATTTGTCAATTTTTTTTAATTACCGGTGATTTCCCATTTTCCTTAATCATCAGAACTATTAACAATGCAATAGTTGCTAAAATCGCTCCAACCGAGAAAACAATTTTAGGCGAATACAGCTCCCACAAAAATCCTGCTAATAATCCTGCTGGAAGGTCTGCGATACCGATACCTGTATGATACATTCCAAGTGCTGTGCCTCGGATTTCAACTGGTGCGAAATCGCTGACCAATGCTCTCGCTGTGGCATTAGTGAAACCCATATGCAGTCCATAAGTCCCCATAAGTACCCATGCCCAAATCGATGCGTTGAAAAATGCCATTCCCAAAGCGGTTAAGATATACATAACCAATCCAATCGCATAAACCTTGCGTTTGCCGATTTTATCAGCTAAAATTCCTGCAGGATACGATACCGCAGAATATACCACATTGTAAAGTAAATATACGAGTGGGACTATCGCCATTGCAATTCCCATCGTGCGAATGCGAAGCAGGAAAAATGTGAATGTGTAATTCCCGATTCCAAATATAAATGTCGCTACAATCAAAATTCGTAAATTTTTCGGCAGCGCTTTCCAACTCAATTTCGGTTTTTCCTTTGGGCGAATAGTTTTAGGTTCTTTCGCCCCGAATATAATGAACATTACACCGATTACCGCAGGGATGGCAGATAGTGCAAAAATCGTCCTGTGGCTTTGCGGACCGAGAATGTATCGCAGAAGTATAAATGTTGTCAGCGTGCCGAATAATGCTCCGAGTGTATCCATCGCACGATGGAAACCGAATGAACGCCCACGCTTTTTACTTTCGGCCGATGCCGCAATCAGTGCATCTCTGGGTGCTGTGCGAATACCCTTGCCGATTCTATCGCCGACCCGCACAGAAAATACCGCAAGCCAACTTTGAGCCAGTGCTAACAATGGTTTGACTATCGTAGATAAAATATATCCTGCAACCGCGAGATTTTTCCGTCTATCGAGTCGGTCGGAAACATATCCCGAAAAAACTTTCAATATCGATGCTAAACTTTCGGCGACACCATCGATAAGACCGATTACGGATTTTGGAATACCTAAAATTTCCGCCATAAATGCGGGCAGTATCGGGAAAATCATTTCGGATGACCAATCGTTGAAAAAACTGGTCAATCCCAAAAAAAATACATTTCTGCTAATTTTTTTATTATTTGACATTTTTAAAAATTATTAAAGATATTTTGAGAAACCCTTTTACAGAAAAATTTAGTATTTTTAGCGACCACAGGTTGCCAGAAAAAAGTTTATACTCTTTTTCATTGTGCGGGTGCAACAATTAATTGTCCCGACTTGTCGGAACGAAAAAAGTTGCACAAAGAAAACACCCGAAGGATGTCCGTTTAAAAATTTATAACTTGCGTTATCATTTTGCAAGTAATATTTTTAAAGTGATGAAAAATAGACAACAAGGCAAACTTAAAAGAGAACTCGGGCTATTCGATGTATATTCTATAGCTGCTGGTGCGATGATTTCCTCGGGAATATTCATTTTGCCGGGGCTTGCGCATGCCAGAGCGGGTCCCGCAGTGGCTTTTTCCTATTTTCTTGCAGGATGTCTCGCTGCGACAGGTGTTCTCTCGCAGGCAGAACTTGCAAGTGCCATGCCTCGCGCAGGTGGAACATATTTCTATATTACTCGCTCGTTGGGTGCAGGTGCAGGAACCGCTGCTGGACTGATGTTGTGGCTTTCACTCGCTCTAAAAAGTTCATTCGCTCTCATCGGGATGGCAGTTTTCATTCGATTTTTCACAACACTGAATATTTCATATATAGCGATGGGATTAACTGTATTTTTCGTGATATTAAATATTCTCGGTGTCAAGGAAGCTGCCAAATTTCAGGTTACACTCGTTATCGGTCTGTTGGCATTGCTTATGTTCTATCTATTTATTGGAACACAATCTATGGAAGCTCACAAAATTTTACCATTTGTCCCGAATGGTTGGCGAGCGGTATTTTCGACTGCGGGTTTTGTTTTCATTTCATATGGAGGAGTGCTTAAAATCGCCGCTGTCGCCGAGGAAGTTAAAAATCCGGGGAAAACTATTCCCAAGGGCATGATTCTCGCTCTCATCTCGATTACAGTTCTATATACGCTTGTAGTTCTCGTTACGGCCGGTGTTTTGGATGCCTCGAAACTCGATAATTCACTCCATCCAATTTACGATGGTGCAGTAGCATTTTTCGGAAAACCCGGTGGAATTCTGATGGCAATCGCTGCGATTCTCGCATTTATATCGACAGCGAATGCCGGAATTATGGCAGCATCGAGATATCCTGTCGCAATGGCACGAGATAAGCTTCTGCCGCCGATTTTCTCTCGTATAAATGAAAAAAGAAATACTCCTGTTATTTCTATTGTATTCACGGGTGCGATTATGATTGCCGTTCTATCCCTGAATCTCGAATCACTTGTCAAAACTGCATCGACTGTATTGATATTGACATTCATATTCGATAATCTCAATGTCATCGTTATGCGTGAAAGCAGAGTCGGCAACTATCTGCCACAGTTCAAATCCCCACTGTATCCGTGGTTGCAAATCGCAGGGATAATCGGTTTCGGATTCTTGATAGTGGAAATGGGTATATTGCAAATCATAATTTCGGCAGGACTCGTAATTATAGGTTTTCTATGGTATTCGATTTATGGCAGGTTACGCACAGCGAAAGATTCTGCATTGATGAGATTGCTTGCGCGAATCACATCGAAAGAGTTAACAAAAAATTTGCTGGAAACCGAACTTAGACAAATCATCCGCGAACGAGATGGAATCGTAACCGATAGATATGATAAATTAGTCGAGCAAGCTCCCGTTCTCGATATAGACGAGCAAATTTCTATGCATGAATTTTTCAAACTCGCAGCGGAAAAACTTGCACCGATATTGGATGAAAATTCCGAGATTATCCATAAGTTACTCGTCGAGCGTGAACAGGAATCCACAACGATTCTCACGAAAGGTCTCGCTATACCGCATATAATTATCGATGGTTCGCAGAAATTCGCTATTCTTCTTGCTCGAGCAAAAAATGGAATTATGTTTCCAGAAAGCTCCGAACCTGTCAACATCCTTATTGTTATGGCGGGTTCGCAGGATGAACGAAATTTCTATCTCAAATCGCTGGCGGCGACTGTCGAGGCGATAAATTCATCGCACTTTGAGAAAAAGTGGCTTTTAGCAAAAAATGAACATGCATTCAAGGATATTATCATTTTCGGTAGAAAGCGAAGATTTATTTAGGATATATGTTTGCCTTATCGGGAAATCTATCTGGAATTCGGGAATTTTTCTAATATTTCCCTAATACACCATAATTGTCAATCGTCGATTTGTTTTTTAAGCTCGTCGAGTTCCTCGAAAGTCCTAATTAGCACTTCCCGCGGCTTGCTGCCCTCGAATGTTCCAACAATTCCAGACGATTCGAGCTGGTCGATAAGCGATGCCGCACGAGTATATCCCACTCGCAGTTTCCGTTGCAAATGCGATGCCGAACCTTTCTGCGATAGCACAACGATTTTGGCAGCTTCCCAGAAAAGTTCGTCTCGCTCGATTTCCATCATTTTTTTTGCAAGAACCTCTTTAAATGAAAGCTTTTCTGATTGCGGATTCTCGAATTGTTTCAGGTATTCGACTAAATTCTCGGTTTCCGCTGTATCCACAAAAGAACCGTGAATTCTCACAGCGTCGGCGAAACCAGACGGAAGATATAACATATCACCGTGTCCAAGAAGCCGTTCGGCACCGCCCATATCCAAAATCGTTCGTGAATCGATTTTACTTCTGACCTTGAATGCGATACGCGATGGGAAATTCGCCTTGATAATTCCTGTAACGACATCCACCGAGGGCCTTTGAGTTGCCAGAATCAGATGAATTCCAACAGCTCGTGCCATCTGCGCAAGTCGAGCAATCGGCTCCTCGATTTCATTTGCAACTGTCATCATAAGGTCTGCGAGTTCATCTATTATAACGACGATATATGGCAGTTTTTGTCCCTTTTCGGGTTTGGATTTAACGAGTTTGTTATATGCTTCGAGATTGCGCACACGAACTTTTGCAAGTTTTCGGTATCGATTTTCCATCTCCATCAATGCCCAATTCAGTGACGCGGATGCCTCCTTATGCTCGACAACAACAGGTGCAATCAAAAATGGGATTCCATTGTAAATAGAAAGTTCCAGCCGTTTCGGGTCGATTAGCAATAGACGCAATTCATTCGGGGTCTTTTTATAGATTAAACTCGTTATTATCGAATTTATGCAGACCGATTTTCCTGCGCCAGTCGCTCCCGCAATCAAAAGATGTGGCATTTTCGCAAGATTGGCGACAATCGGTTCGCCTGCGACTTTTTTACCCAATGCCATAGGCAGCGATGCCTTTGTAGTTTGAAATGTTGGTGATTCTAAAACGCTTCGCAAATAAACTGTTTCCTGTTCTTGGTTCGGGATTTCGACACCGACAGTTCCTTTGCCCGGAAGCGGTGCGATAATTCTGACATCGCGGGCTTTAAGTGAAAGTGCGAGGTCGTCGGCAAGATTGACTATTCGCGAAATTTTTATTCCCGGAGCAGGCTCGAACTCGAATCGAGTTATAACCGGACCAGGTGTTATCGCAGTAACTTTGCCATCGACATTATATGTTTTGAGTGCATCGAATAATTTCTTCGCTAATTCCTGAAGTTCAAATTCAGAATACTGCAATGTTCGACTTTCCGGCGGATGAAGAAGACCGATAGGCGGTGAATTATACTCGACTTCTTTTAAAATTATTTCGTTTTCGGGTCCATTCGATTGTGAAATCGGCATTTTATCGGGTGCAATTTCGTTGTCTTCATCGGAGCTAATCGGTTCGATTTCCTCACCCGGACTTTCACTGGGTTCGAGAACAACAGGTTCATTCGACTCGTCCGATTCCTGCTCGCCGATAGATTGAATTTCAGCGTTTTTAGAAATTTCGGTGCTTTGCCGGGATGGCTCTATCGATTCACCCGATTTTTCATTCAATCGAGCTTTTTTTCGAGTTTCGTTATCTTCGGGCGGAAGTTCTGTTAAAAGCCATTGCGGCGTTCCATTTCCTGTTTTTGATGTATCTGTTTCAGCAGATATTTCATTTTTCCCCGATTCTATCGTTTTGGTCGATGTCGGGACGATGATTTCTTCTTTCGATACAGGTGCCTCGAATGGCGAAATTACAGAATCGTCGCGCTTCCCACGAGTATTTTCCTCCTGTGATATTATCGGTTCGGATAATTTCTCGGCGATTTGTTCTTTTCGAGAAGATATAATCGGTGGCGGAATAAATTTTTCATCGGTTATTCCAGGAGATGTTGTATCGCTATCGTCTTTAATATCGATATTTTCCACTAATTCGACCTGTCGAGTCGAATCGTTTGCATATTCCTCAGCCAATTTTGCCGATTTCGGTGGAATGAGTAATTCATCGGGCAAAGCGCCAGGAACGAGTTTCCCTGTTCGTCCAGACGATATTCGTTTATGAATGGATTCCTGCCTTTTTTTATGCTCTTCGAGTAATTTTCTTCTCTCACGAGCATCACGCTGTTTTCGTTTCTCGGCAAATTTTTTCGGGAAACCGACGATGCCAGCAATGATATTATAGATAAATACCGCTGGGCGCTTATACCCGATACCCGTTGCCCAGAAAAACCATGCTAAAAATATTCCGAACGATACGAATATTTTTCCTACCGAACCCATGTGATTCAAAATAGATGACAGTAAATCGCCGAAATTTCCTAATAAACTGTTCGCTAAATCGCCACCGATAGCGGAAATCGGCAGTGCGGTAGCGATTGTCCATCCAAGCGTGAGCATAACTATTTTCCCGATGAATAAAAATTTCCACCGCAGAAATCTACCGATGCCGAATGTGATGAAAATAAGTCCGATGATTATCGAGAAATATCCAGCAGTTAATACAAATCTGAGCGAAATCCAAGCACCGAATGGTCCCATTACATTATTCACCGAATGGGGCGATGGCAAAAACCATTCGTTCAGCGATAAATCCGCTTCATCATAAGTGATTACGGATAGAACCAGCCCGAGTCCCAATAAAATAAGCGATATCGATGCAATAATTCTCATAATTTTTTACTCGATATTTTGAACCTGTTCTCTTATTCGCTCAAATTCTTCTTTAAGATGAATAACAAGTTCGGAAATTTCATTTATATCGGTTTTCGAACCGATTGTATTGATTTCACGATGACATTCTTGAAGAATGAAATTCAAAAAACTCCCCACAGGTTTTCGGTTTTTAATAGACTTTTCGATTTGAGAAATGTGAGATTCCAACCGTATAATTTCTTCTGTGCAGTCGGATTTCGCTGCGATAAATGCAATCTCTTGAGCCAATCTGATAGGGTCGATTTCGACATTGGAAATCAATTTCATCACTTGTTCACGCAAATTTTTGAACCTCGATGGAGTGGCATTGTTGTGCATTTTCTCGATTTTGCGCAAAAGATTTTTCACATTGACGATTCGTTTCTGAATATCGATTTGTAAAATTTTGCCCTCTTCTCTTCTCGACCGACGAAGAGATTTTAATCCATCGTTCACCGCGGAAATCGCAATAGACATTATGCGTTCCTGATATTTAGGATTGGGTATTTTAGTGAAAATTTCATTCATCGTCAAAAATCTATCGAGTGAAACACTCGTTCGCTCTGGCACAAATCTATTTTCTATCTGCTCGATTATGGTAGTATAAGTATCGAGCAAATTGTCATCGATGCTTATTTCCCATAATGAAACATTACTGCCGCAGATTATTTGAGCGTTCAAATAAATTTTCCCACGGTCGATAAATTTTTTAATCAATTTTTTAAGTTTAAATTCAGCATTCGATAATATTTGCGGAATTCTTATTTGAGTTTCTAAAAATCTTGAATTTATCGATTTAACCTCGACCAAAACCGTAATTTCACCATCGGTAGCCGAACCCTGCCCGAACCCTGTCATAGAATATAGCATTATTTCACCTCATTTGCCGAATATAGATTTAAGACTACCTTTAATTGCATCTTTAACACCCTCATCGTTTTCATCATTGTTTTCTTGCTGAGGTGGTCTATTCATCATATTTTGGAAATTTATTTTTTGAGGTGTTTCAGTTATCGCACTTTTGGCACCACTCGCACCATATTTCAACAATTCCATTTCCATATCGGCAGATTTCATTTTCACAATAGTTACGAGTGGAACTTTTGAACTGAACCACATTTCACTTTTCTCGCCGGTTTCTTTATCGACTGCGGTAATATGTTTGCATTTGAATGTTCCTGCTGCAACTGTAATAGTTTGCTCGTCGGTTTTTACTTCGGTTCTATCATCGCTTGCCTGATAATTTTGAGTGTAATCGATATTTTCCTGTCGGGCATCGGGTTGCGATTCATTTTCAACTCGAGTGCTATCGGTTGGAATATCGAAATCGAATTCATAAGCAGGTTCATCATTACTTTTGATTATCATCGACATCGTTCGATTCTCACTTTGAGATAAATCGCCACTCACCAACATCTTAGAGATGGTATGGTCGCCATTATCGTTCCACATCTCGATTTCAAACCAATGGCATTTTCTACCATCGCGTTCTTCTTCACCGACGATGGAAAATTTCATTCGTCCAGATTCGTCTTTATCATTGCTTATAGTTTTATATTCTATCCATGCGCCATTTCCAAATTGGGCTTTATCCGGTGAGGATAATCCTGAAAATGGATTGAAAACACCGGGTGCCATCTGTCCAAAAATAATGGACAATGAAAACAGTGAAATGAACAGGAAAAAAATTGCTCGTTTCATAATTCCTCCAATTTTTGAGTTTATTTCGTAATAATATCATTTAAAATTGTAAATTGCAATTTTTTTCTAATATTTTGGTATAATAATTTATTATTTTTTATCACTGGCAGGAAGAGCGATAACAAATGTGGTTTTTTCATCCGGTCTGCTTTCGAGCAAATGAAGTTTACCGTGATGATAATCCTCGACAATGCGTTTAGTAAGCGAGAGGCCGAGTCCCCAGCCCCGTTTTTTCGATGTGAACCCGGGTGAGAATATTTTTTTATGGTGAGCCGATGGAATACCCTTGCCATTATCGCTGATGGCGATATTGACCTCGTTGCCATCGATATTCGGTCGTATCGATATCCAAATCTCTCCTTTTTTTTGCCCGATTGCCTCGACAGAATTTTTTATCAAATTTTCCAATGCCCAACTGATGAGTAATTTATTCGCCATAATCATCGGGACAGGTTCGTAATGTTCGACTAATTCGATATTTTTTGAAAATTGAGGCAATCGTTTCCTGAAATATACAATGATTTCTCGGAAAAAAAGAATCGGGTCGATTGGTGAAAGTTCGGGAATGCTACCTATTTGACCGAAACGAACTACAATTTTCGATAAGTTTCGTATGTCTTTTTCCATTTCCCCCGTGATTCTTTCCACTTCATCGTAATCTTTTTCCTCGACCGCCTCACGAGTGAGTTCTATCCATCCGAGTAGAGACGATGTCGGTGTTCCAAGCTGGTGAGCGGCTTCCTTAGCGAGTCCAAGCCAGATATTTTGCTGTTCATACCGTTTGATTCTTTTATAGATTATTGTTCCGAGTATGAAAAGAATAAGTATCAAAAAAGCCTGTGCAATCGGGATAAATATAAGCCATTCCATAACGGCTGATTCGCCGAAATAGATATATGCTAAAACCTCGTTTCGTCCGGGGATACGAACTGCGATTGGCGGGAATTTTTTGCTATTTCGTTCGAGCCATTTCTTCACTTTTTGTCTAACATATTGCGATGTATCTTTTTCGCCAACCGAAAGGTTTCGCCAGTAAATAGGTTCGTTGTCGGCATTAGTATAAACCATCGGAAAATCCGCTTTCTGGATTATTTCCTCGAACAGAATCGAAAGCTCGGGTCCCTCGATAGAGCGCGAAAGTGTCATCGACCAAAGGCGTGCATAAGTATTCATCACACGACGATTATATTGCACCATTTTGTCGCGAATAATTTCTGTGAACCAGAATACAATCGCCAGCATTACCAATGTGATAAATATCATAGTGCTAATAGTCATCGGTGAGACACGATGATATTCGATTCGATATTTTTTGCCCGACGAAAAAATGTTTCCAATCCATTTAAACATAAAAACAATTTATGCACTTTTTCGGGCAAGTCAAGATAACTCGCAGGGGATTTATATTTCGATGAGAATAAATATGTTCGCTATCAGTGTTTGCCTGTAATTTTATTTTGTTCATCGACAAGAACAGTAATCGGTTTACGATTGCCCCATTCCTCTAATGTGGCGATAACATAGGATATAACAATTACTCTATCGCCGAGCATAGCTTTTCTTGCAGCGGGACCCTTGAGAGCGATTATTCCACTTCCTCGTTTCCCGGGTATAACATAAGTCCATAAACGTTCGCCATTTTCGAGGTCGACAACCTGAACCTGTTCCCAGGGAGCAATATCGGCAGCATCGATTAGGTCCTCGTCGATTTCTATAGAACCATCGTATTCGAGTTCGAGATTTGTAACTCTAACCCGATTTAATTTCGATTTGCAATATTTCCTAAACATTTTTCGCTCCTGTGATTTTTAATTAGAACTAAATAATATTGATAGGGAAATCGATGTCAACAGGAAAATAAACAAAATAAATCCCATATATTTTATCACGACCTGTTTAGATAGCAATGAATATTCTATTATTTCTATGAGCAAATTTCATTGCTGTTCGTTTCAACGAAGGGATTACGCGATATTTAAGATAAATTATCTCGCATTGTGAATCGCATCGGCGAAATTTTTCATCTCATCCAATTTGTTCGTATTTTCAAAGAAATTTCCGATAACGACAGCATCGGCGAATTTTGCTCGTTCGGCAGCTTTTTCGCTCGTTCGTATTCCACCGCCGACTATGATAAATAATTTTGTCGCACTCGCGACTTCGGCAATCATATCGACAGGCACAGGATATTGCGCTCCACTGCCTGCCTCGAGAAAAACTGCATGCATTCCAAGATATTTTGCAGCAAGCGAATATGCGACAGTGATATCGGGTTTGTTTCTCGGTAATGGCGGTGAACCGGCGAAAAAACCGACCGATGTCATCGCTCCCGATTCGATATGCAAATATCCGGTTGGGATAACAGGTATATCCATATCGGCGATTCGATTTGCCGCGAGAATATGTTCCTCGATTAGCCATCTCGGATTTCTCGATGACAAAAAACTCAGAAGTAAAATAGCATCGGCATCGGCGGATAATTGGTTGCATCCACCGGGAAATATGATAACGGGGATATTCGATATAGATTTAATTGCCGATACAATTTTTTCGACAGGATTTTTAATTAAAATACTCGAACCCACTAAAATAGCATCCACGCCGAATTTCTCGGCGTTTTCCACAACATTTTCGATATTTTCGATTCTATCCGGGTCGAGTAAAAGCCAAAACTGACTTTTTCCACTATTCCACTCGAAATTTGTCGATAATTTTTCTATTAAATTCATTTTAACTCACTTGTCTAAAAGATATTTTTTTAATCCATATTTTTCGATTTTCCGATATAAAGTCGAAAGGTCGATACCGAGTTTTTTTGCCGCCTCAGATTTATTGCCATTTGCTTGAAATATCGCCCAGAAAATATATGCTTTCTCGATTTCCTGTAATGGCAATATATTCAACGAGCCAACCGCTTCTCTCGCCAATTCGTCCATCTCTGTTCTCTCGAGTTTTTGCTTAAATTCCGAACCTGTTCGGCGAATATAATCGGGAATATGTTCCGGTAAAATAGTATCGCTTTTGCATATAAGCATAGCTCTTTCCAAAACATTTTCAAGCTCCCTGACATTACCATTCCATCTTGCATTTTTCAAAAATTCGGCTGCTTCATCGGATAGTTTTGGAGTTTCGCATCCCATTCGTGAGGCATGGGTATCTAAGAAAAATTCAGCGATAGGTATTATATCCTTGGGATGTTCCCGCAATGGAGGAATATGAATATGGATTACATCAAGCCGATAGTAAAGGTCTTCTCGGAATTGTCCATTATCAACCATTTTGTCGAGGTTTTTATTGGTCGCTGCGATAAGTCTGACATTTACACTAACAGGTTTAGTCGAACCGAGTGGAGTGATTTCGTTCGTTTCTAGCATCCGCAGAAGCTTTGCCTGTATCATCGGCGAGGTCTCACCGATTTCATCGAGGAAAAATGTGCCATCGTCGGCACTTTTGAATAGACCTTTTTTATCCTTATCGGCGCCGGTGAATGCTCCCTTAACATATCCGAATAGTTCACTTTCGAGAAGTGTTTCGGGCAATGCAGCGCAATTTATTGTAACAAATGGACCATTTGAAAGATCGCTCAATTGATGTATCGAATGAGCTATGAGTTCTTTTCCTGTTCCGCTTTCACCTGTAATTAACACTGTGCTGCTGCTGGGAGCAATTTGTTTCACAAGTTCTTTTATATCCCGGATACTTTTACTTTTACCGATAAATTTTGATAAATCGGTTTCGATATGCAATGTTTGTTTGAGAATTTTATTTTCTCTACGAAGAATTCTCGTATCGAGAGCTCGTTTTACGGCAAATCTTATCTGGTCCATCTGGAACGGTTTAGTAATATAATCGAATGCTCCGAATCTAAGAGCTTCGACAGCACTTCCCAAAGATGCGTAGGCGGTAATCAGTATTACCGGCATATCGCTATCGATTTTTCGGGAATCTTTAAGAAGAGTTAATCCATTTACATCGGGCATCATAATATCTGCAATAATTACATCGTAAGATTCCGAGCTGAGCCGTTTCATTGCATCATCATAATTCAGAGCTGTCCTTACCCAATAGTTTTCATCGGTAAGCATTATTTCCAAAATCTGACAGATGCTTTCCTCGTCATCGACGACGAGAATATGTGGTTGTATTTTCGGCATAATAATTATCCTTATTGTTTTACTTTAATTTATTAAACTAAAAAATTCTATATGTCAATGGGATTTTGGAATTGTTATTTTTAATTTGTAATAAAATACTATTTTATTGAATATATTCAATTAAAAATATCTTGACAAAGTAAAATAATGTAAGTATTTACATTTTCGATTTGTGATTTTGTTTCAATTCCGGCGTAGTCCCGAAGCGTCGGGACGGTGGTTCGAGTCGATTACATTTTGAAAATTATTATTTTTTTAGTTCCGGCGTAGCTCAATAGGTAGAGCGGGTGGCTGTTAACCACTAGGTTGGGGGTTCGAGTCCCTCCGCCGGAGATTTTGAATTAATATATTTTAATAGAGCGGTTGGCTGTTATCCCGAAGTGTCGGGATGGTGGTTCGAGTCTTTCCGCTGGAATGAACAGAATATTCCGCTATGATTTCATTCAATCTTTATATTTTAACTCGAAGTAAATATATCGCTATTACGAACAATCCTGAATTAAAAGTCGATTATTACAATCAAATTAAGTTGTTTTAATATCGAAATTATCGTCGATAAATGTTTAATCAAAATTAAAAAACTTGACTATATTATGATTTTCTATTTATTTATAAAAAATTATTTCAACGAGGTATTTTAATGAAAATTGTTAATACTTTTATGAAAAATTCCCCGAATTTCATTTCACTATATAACAATATTTTAACATTACTTAATTCAAACACTTATCAAGGAGGTGCTTTATGCACAGGATACAGCTAACAGTGATTGCAGCGACTATTCTTTTGTTGACTGTTCTGACAATTGCTCAGATTCCGCAGGAAATTTCATTTCAGGGTCGGCTTGCCGATGTAAGTGGTGTGCCTGTTTCCGATGGAAGTTATTCCGTAACTTTTCGAATTTATACAGCAGAAACAGGCGGAACAGCGGTTTGGTCGGAAACACAGATTGTTGCCACATCGAATGGATTATTTTCGACGATGCTCGGCTCGGTTACACCATTCGGCACATCTGTCGATTTTACTATTTCGCTTTGGCTTTCTGTCGAGGTTGGCGGCACCGAACTCACACCGCGATATAAACTCGGTGCGAGTCCCTATGCTTTCGTCTCGATTTTAGCTGACAGCGCAATGTATTCGATGTATGCAATGTATGCGCAAAATGCTGTCGATGCTACTTATTCCGATACCGCCGATATGGCGTATTCGGTCGCTTGGGGCGACATCTCTGACATGCCAGCAGGTTTCGCCGATGGTGTCGATGATGAAGGAACTAGCGGAGCAACTTATGTTGCTGGTGACGGTATCGATATTGCTGATACTGTGATTTCTGTCGCCGACGATGGCATTACCACAGTAAAAATTGCCGATGAAGCGGTTACGGGCGTAAAAATCGCTCAAATGAGTGCATTGTCGGGACAGGTTCTAAAATGGAATGGCACAATCTGGACTCCCGAAAATGATGAAACAGGTTCGGGTGGAACTGGCGTGAATTCGATTACCGCAGGCAGTGGACTCACAGGTGGAGGCACCGGCGATGTTACAATCGCTGTCGATGATGGTGGTATCGAATGGACTCATTTATCGATTGCGGTGCAGGAATCCATTCAAGCAGGCGGTAGCGCTGGCGATAATTGGGGAACACAGGTTGTTCAGCACGATGTTACAATCATCGGCGATGGCACGACTGGCGATGAACTCGGTATCGCAACATCTGCGGTCGGCTGGAATAATTTGACATCTGCGGTGCAGGAATCCATTCAGGCAAGCGGTGCAGCAGGACTGACACAGGTGCATCATACATCTGCATTCACCGGCACAGGCGAAACGATAGACCCACTCGACCTCGCAGACGATGCTGTCACGACATCGAAAATTATCGATGCAAATGTAACACCCGCAAAAATCGACCCGACAGGCGGTTCCGCTGGACAGGTATTAAAAATTATCGCAGGTTCGGTTCAATGGGCAAACGATGAAGGTGGTGGAGCAGGACTGACACAAGTGTATCATTCAGCAGAATTCACTGGAACGGGTGAATCCATCGACCCATTATTCCTTGCTAATAGTAGCATTATCGCTGATAGATTAGACCTGACCGATATAACTGTATCGGATTTCACCAATGACGCTGGATACTTGACTTTGGCAGACCTCAACGATAACGATGCCACAAATGAACTAATCACAGCATTCAGTTGGACAGATGGAATAAATCTTCTGCGTATAACCGAATCCGGTGCAGATTGGGATGTTGTAATCGACAATGAAGCCGATGATTTAAGCGATAACAATATCGGAGACCTTGCAGATGTCGATGTTTCAATCCTTACCGATGGTGATGTTCTAAAATGGAACAGCATTTCATCCGTCTGGGAACCGGGAACCGACTTGATAGATCCATCTCTTTGGACAGATAACGGAACATCGATAAGCCCGAACAATAATTCCGATGTGTATATTTACGATTCTGGGCAAAATGACGGTATAATCGTCGATAATGCAACTCACTATGCCGGGCGATTTTACTACGATAGCGATAATATGGCAACTCTTGGCAGTTCAGATGGTTTCGGTGTTTTCGCAAGAGGAACTATGTATGCAATAAGAGGTTATAACCCTGCAACAGGGAATTATGGACAACTCGGAACTCCAAATTACGCAGGTGAATTTCACGGCGATGTATATGTTACGGATAAAGTCGGCATCGGAACGACAAGCCCAGACGAGGAATTGGTTGTAGGAACTCCCCTCGGTGGTGGATGGGCAATTCCTGCTATTACTGTTGGGGATTCATCATCAGGTGGAGGTATCGAGGTAGGCACTCCAACTTATTCTATTTCAATGTCTGCTTCAAGCGTTTTTGGAAGAGGAAGAATTATCTCTTCTGATGACGGTGGCTATGGAAAAGGCGATATAGAATTCAAATGCAATGCTGTCGGCATCGGAACTGGAACTCCCGATGAAATTCTGCATATTGACAATGGCGCCTCGAGTGCTTATGTTCATCTTGAATCTGATGCTTATGCATTCTTCCAGGCGGATGGCGGTTCTGGCAATTCGGGTATAACTTTCAAGAACGGTGGAGTATCAAAAGGGCTGATATGGTGGGCTTCCACCGACAATTACCTCGCCTTTTCATCAGGTGATGCAGGTGATCCCGAAATGGTTATCGATACCAATGGGTATGTCGGTATCGGAACGGATACCCCGGAAGACCCGCTTTATGTTAAGCATACTGTTACGACGCATTCTTACATAAATTCTCCTACTATAACCGGTTTTGTTACTGACGGCGCTGACACTATGATAGGCATAATTGCAGGTCAAAATGGCTTCCAAGGCGTTTATGGATGGACAAATAAATCTTCTGGATACGGGGTTCGCGGTGAGGCAACAGGAAGTTCAGGACATGGCGTACATGGCTTTGCAAGTTGCACCGGTTCAAGCTATGGCGTATATGGTTTTGCAAATGGCACCGGCTCTACAAATTATGGTGTGTATGGCCGTGCATCAGGCGCTACCACAGACTGGGCAGGATATTTCAATGGTGATGTCAATATTACAGGTAGTTTAAGCAAAGGCGCAGGTTCGTTTTTAATAGACCATCCGCTCGACCCATTGAATAAGACATT
>JAGGZE010000149.1 GCA_021162205.1 bacterium | reverse complement strand
TTGAATCGATATTTATAAAAATATAAGTTAAATAAATTCAATTAGTTCTATCCCTTTTCTTCCCTACCGCTACGACAAAATCGTTCTCCACCTCCCCCATTCTCATCGCATCGTCTTCCTTTGCGAAACAGAATTCGAGAATGTTTTGAGTTTCGTTATCATCGGTTAGAAAATTTTGCGCGATATCGGCGAAAAGCAAATGAAGTATCGCTCCACCATATCCTTTAAGTTCGAGAATATCGAAATGTTTTTTGAGTAGCGGGATAATTTCCGCAGATTCGTCAGCTTCCGATGGGTCGTTGATGAACATCGATAATTTTCCTGGACTATAAATTTTTCGCTTTATACGATTTGTCCGCCAGATTGTTCTATATTTCTCGGGGATAGCCGAAAGCAATTCATTTGCTATTTCGAGCTGTCGCTTAGTCCATTGAAACCGCGATGGTCCGACGAATTCATTCAGAATCAAATAGCCATCGGGTTTAAGCACATTTTCGATTTTGACTAAAATCTTATCGAGCGGCGAAAAATGGTGAAGTGCCTGCTCGATAAATACTACATCGTAAGCATTTTTTTCAAATTCCATTTCTAATACATCGCCGACCTCGAATGATATTATATGGTCGAGATTTTCGGTTTTTGCAAGTTTCCTCGCCACCTCGATTCTCGCTGGCGATATATCGAATGCATCGATTTTTGCGAAATCGGCGAGTTTCGCCCAGTATATTTCGCGGTTACCAGTCCCGCAGGCAAGCGACAAACCTTTCATATCATATATCTTTGAAAAATGTTTTTTTGCGATGTATTCGTAATATTTTGTGTTTTTATCGCCTGTTATCAAAAAATTCCATCGCTTTTGCACTGCTGGAATATCCCACCAATTATGTGGTTCATCGTTTTTGCCCGACCACGATATTTTCACACGAGACTTTTTTCCACGAAACAGTTTCGATGCGAATTTTCTGAAATACCCCTGTTTCGATTTATCGTATAGACGAACCAAATCGTGAATATTTATGATATTTCTGAACATTTTATGATTGTTTTCTTTGGAAAAGAGTTCGGGAGAAATCCTTTCTTTTCATAAAAGAAAGGTTTCTCCTAATGTTTTTTATCTTTTTGTTTAATTTTTAATTTGTTTGAACAATAATACAATATATTATTTTGACAATTCAAAAAGGAGATATGCAATGAGAATTATTACAATAATCCTTTCGATTTCAGCGATATTGTTCGCAGGGCAAACTAATTGGCGATTTTATTTCGATGTCCAATCCGGTCGCTCGCAAAAATTTACAATCGGGATGGACAGACAGGCAAGCGACCATTTCGACCGCGGTTTCGATGTTCCAGCTCCACCTGCTACAATGGCACCGCCATCGGGATTTTATCCATATATTTCATTTGTCGATACGAATTATCGCTATCTCGACGCCGCATGGACAGATATTCGAGCGATTTCCGACAGCTCGAAATGGATAATAATTCTTCATCATCCCGAAACGCTAACCACAATAACATGGCGAACCGATTCTATTCCCATCGGCAATTTAGACATCGATAATATCGATATTCGTATGCTCGATGGCAAATTTATCATTCCGAAATCCGACACTATTTTCACGATAAAGTATTCTCGTAAACCTATTATCTCGACCGAACCACAGCTTAAAATCGATTTCAATTTGCCCAAACCCGCTAAAGTCAACATCGTAATCTATGGCAAACATTGGAAACAGATAGATAAACTCGATTACGGCACTCTTGTCGCCGGAGAATACAATAAGAAATGGAAACCATCTGCGAAATTATCGGGAGTATTCATATATCAGGTTTTCGCGGATGATATACTGATTGCTGTCGGTAAATTGCTTACTGTCGGCAATTAGAGCCCTTCGGCTCTTTTTGAGCTTTCAGCTCTTTTTAATTGGAGAAAAGTTATTTGACTAATCAGGCATTGCAGGGAATGATTGCTTTGCAATCAGGAAAGCAATGCGAAGAGAACACCCAAAGAGGTGGGCAAACGCCTGCCCGAAGGAGTGAGCCCGTCGGCTCTTTTTAGTTGAGGAAATGTTATTTATTAATCAGGTGCAACAATGAATTGCCGATTCTATCGGTAAGAAAAGTTGCACAAAAAAACAGGCGAACGCCTGCCCGAAGGGGTGCGCGCCCGGCAGGATTCGAACCTGCGACCTACGGATTAGAAGTCCGTTGCTCTATCCAGGCTGAGCCACGGGCGCATTTTAGGAATTATATATACTGGTCAGAATTTGTCAAGTCTATCCTTGTCCACCTGTGCCATTTGGGACATTTTTATCGGGATAAAGCGATTTAAGCAATTTATAACCCTCGCTGAAATAGTGGTTCGATGCCTCACTGTCGCCAGATAGTTCATAAACTTGTCCCATAGAGAACCAATGCGATGGTTCTTGCGGCTGGAGTTCGATAGATTTCTCGATAAATTCGATAGCACGTTCGAATTCGCCATCCTCGGCGATAAGCAATGCTAATGCCGACCATGCGGGTGCTAATTCTGGGTCGAGTTCGATTGCTATACTGAATTGCTTTTTCGCATTTTCGTATTCGCCCTGAACATTAAAGCATAGTCCGAGATTAAAATGAATAAATGGAATCGAAAGTCCCAGCGAATTTGCCGATTGTGCCGATTTCATAAACGATTGTTGTGCGAGTTCGAATTGCTCGCTGGCATAATACATCATTCCAAGGTCGTTCCAGGCATCCCAAGTTTCGTCGGGATGGTCGAGAATATAGTCTGAAAGTATCGAGAGTGCCCGGTCGAAATCGCCTTGCTCGATAAGTAGCGCAGCTTGAAATCGTGGAATACGGTCATCGTTCGGGTCGAGTTCCATTCCTGAAATGAAAAATTCATCAGATTCATCTGTGCGGTGAAGTTTCGCGAGAACAAGCGATATTAAAAAATGCAGACGAGCCACATTCGGTTTGATACGAATCGCCGAAACGAGCAATTGCAGTGCGTCATCGTATTCGCCTTTATATATTTCGACTAATGCCAGACTCGAAAGTGCATCGGCATCCTCAGAATTATCGGACACGATTGCGGTAAGTTCGAGTTCGGCTTCCTGCAATTTGCCATTAGACAATAATTTTACCGCATTTGCCAATGTTTTATTTTGTTCCATAAAAATAATTTGAATCTAATTTTGTTTATTCGCTTACTTTTTCATATTGTCGTTCGAGTTTCTCCAATTGTTCGAACGAGTTCACACCCTCGATTTCCCAGAAATTATCCACAGTTAAAGCAGACACTTTTTTCCCGTTTTCGTTTAGAATTTGCACCGCATCGGTCAGATAATATTCGTTTTGAGAATTATTATTGTCGATTTCATCGATTACCGAGCATAAATCGTCTATTTTGAATACATAAGTGCCCGAATTTATCTCGTTTATTTTCGACTGCTCATCGGTTGCATCTCGCTGTTCCACAATAGATTCGACACTACCATCGGGATTTCTCAAAATTCTGCCATAACCGAATGGATTCGGCACGATAGCGGTCAAAATTGTAGCGGATGCGTTTTGTGAAATGTGAAATTCGAATAATTTTTCAAGAGTTTTAGTAGTTATCGATGGCACATCTCCACAAAGCACGATGACATCGCCATGTTTCGGTAAAATTGGTAACGCTCGTTCGACCGCATCGGCAGTTCCTAAAAGATTATCCTGAATCGCAAATTCGATATTCAAATTTTCCCATCTCGATTCGATATGTGCTATAAGCTGTTCTCGCATAAAACCGACAACGATAATTATCTTTTCGAATTTCAATGGAGCGAGAGTCTCGATTACCCAATCGATTAAGCTTTTGCCAGCAAGTCGATGAAGAACCTTAGGGATAATGGATTTCATCCGTTTGCCCTTGCCAGCGGATAGAATAATCGCATATTTATACTCGTTATTTCGCAATGAAAATTCCTTCGATGAAAACCTTTTAGCTGTGCGAATATTAAATTTTGTCTGCAATCGCCTGTGCCATCTCTATTGTGGAATTCGACCCGCCCATATCGTAGGTTCTAATTTTTTCATCTGCGATAACCGCTGCTACCGCGTTCAGGATTGCATCGGCTTTATCCTTTTCGCCGAGCCAATCGAGCATAAGTCTCGCCGCTAAAATCATCGCTGTCGGATTGACTTTATATTGTCCAGCATATTTCGGTGCACTGCCATGAGTGGGTTCGAAAAGTCCATAGGTATCGCTAATATTCCCGCTCGATGCGAATCCCAATCCACCGACAAGTTGAGCCGAAAGGTCGGAAATTATATCGCCGAACATATTCGATGAAACGAGAACCGAATAATTTTGAGGATTTTTTACGAGCCACATCGCCATAGCATCGACATTGGTTTTCCACAATTCGACAGGTGCATATTCCGGTGCAATCTGGCGAGCGAGTTCGACCATCATACCAGATGTCTCGCGGATAACATTCGGTTTCTCCACAACAGTTACAGATTTGAGAGTATTTTTCTTAGCATATTCGAATGCCGACCGCAAAATCCTTTCACAGCCATTGCGGGTGAATATTCTGCAAGATATTGCGAGTTCATCGTTTGGGACATCTTTATATTTCGCCATATTTTTCGATGTTTCGAGCAGCATCTGTTTCAATTTGTCGGGAACAGGACGAAATTCCACACCAGAATATAAACCCTCGGTGTTCTCCCGGAAAATCACAAGGTCGATATCGTCGCGGTAGTTGAGTGGATTGCCTTTGAATGCTTTGCATGGACGAAGATTTAAGTAAAGGTCTAACATCTGTCGAAGCCGAACAATCGGCGAGCGATAAATCAATCCCTTGCCTCGAAGTTCTGGTATCAATTCCTTTTGCGCTTCATTTTTCGGTTTCGATGTAATCGCACCGAAAATACAGGCATCGGTATTTTTCAAAAGCTCGATAGTTCGTTCTGGCAATGGTTCACCCTCGGTTCGCCAAAATTCCCAACCAATATCGCCGTATATATATTCGGCATCGAGACCGACTTTATCGAGAACGAGCATCGCCGCTTCCATAACATCGTTCCCAACACCATCGCCGGGCAGCACTGCTATTTTATACTTCGACATAAGTCCTCCTGTTTATAGTGTTAATTGTCCGATAGAAATGAAAATAAAATCTAATTATAGTCAATAAAAATTTCTCGATTTGAATGTATTTATTTGCATTTAATCGGATTATATATTAAAATGTTTTATATAATCATTCGGGGGATTTATGCGGAAATTTGCAATCGAAATATATATTCTATTTTTTCTTATCCTTTCGGGCTGCGTGACAACAAGTGAGAACACAAAGCTTGTTCCAACTGAAACAATTAATGAATCTCGACAAAATATTACCACTGAAAATACGAATCCAAATGATTGGCAAACATTTACGCAACAATCGAATGTGAATACAGTTCCCGACCTGATTTATCGAAGACGCTGGTCGGATGTTTTAGATAGTTTGCCTAATACCGATTATCTCGATTCACTCGATAAAATTTTTCTCGCAGGATATGCGAATTTTAAACTCGAATATTATGCGAAAGCCGAATCTATTTTCGCGGGGCTTTTCACCGCACCGCAATACGATTTGAGCGATTGGGTGAACTATTTTCTTGCAAAATCTGCTTACGAGAATGAAGATTATAATTTGGCTCATCAACTCGCTAATTCGATTGGGAAAATCCCCGGCTATGGCGACGATATTGTCCATATAAAATGGCATTCGCTATGGAATATGGGCAAAAAACATTCTGCGCTCGTCGAATTGGATTCGCTTTGGAAAACAGGGCAAATCGGCAAACTCGATTATCTTTACCAAAAGGCGATTTGCTTGCTCGATACAGGCGATACAAACAGTGCGAAAAAAAACTTCAAGTCGATAATAAACAGTGCTATCGGGAAGAAAAAATGGCGGCGATATATCGTTAATTCTGCTGATAAATTAACCGAAATTGGTGAATCGACACAGAGCGATATCGAACTTATCGCAAAAGCATATTACTATTCTAAAAATTATAACGATGCTCAAAATTGGCTCGTGAAAATTTCGAATATCGATAATAAACCGCGATATCGTTATTTCCGTGCGGTAAGTTTGTATAAAATCGGTAGATACTCGAAAGCATCGAGCGAATTTAAAAAAATGCTGAAACATAAATCCTACGATAGAAATACTCTATGGTGGCGAATCGCTCTTTGTGAACGGGAATTAGGCAAAATAAAATCTGCGCAAACTTCATTGGATTCGGCACTTTATAAATGCAAGAACTCGATAATTAAAGTCAATTCATTGAAACAGAGGATTTTTATCGCTCAAAAAAAGAACGATTGGGAAATTATTGCAAAATATGGCAAAATGCTTGCCCAAACTGATGCAGGCGGAAATGACGGCTCGATTGGACTAATCTGGTGCATATTGGCATATATAATCGATGAAAAACCGGATAATGCGCTTTCTTCGATTAGAAAATATAGGAAACACTTCACCGATAAAAACTTTCAGGATGAATTATCCTATTGGGAATCGAAAGCATTGTTGGAACTTCACGATACCACCGCGTCGGATTCGATTTTGAAAATTTTGGCGGAACAACCACGGTATAATGCATTCAATTGGTTAGCGAGAAAAGATTTGCAAGAAAACATGCCCGATGCGAGTAATTTTATCGAATTCAAACCGCTCGATGCTGATTCGCTTTATCTTTCCGCAAAATTTGCAATGAGAGAAATTTATCGAAATCGACTAATATCGCTGCCGGAGGATGCTCTTTTTTCAAAAGCTGAACATCTCGCTAAACTCGGTCTAATCGATATTGCACGAACATCGTTTGCAGAACTCGGAAAGAAAAATAATAAGAACGATTCGCCCGCTCTAAAACTCGAAATGTGGCGGTTTTACTATACACATCGTCTATATGCACTCGCATCGAGAAAGGGCGCATCGATTTGTTCGGATTTCAAAAATCCACCAAAAGAAATTTTGCGATTGGAATATATCACTCCTTTTCCCGAACTCGTTCAGCAGGAATGCCGAATAGATAGTATAAATCCGTTTTTCGTCTATGGCACAATGATTCACGAAAGCGCTCATTTCGATATTTATGCGTTTTCCTATGCTGGAGCTCGCGGACTGATGCAGTTTATTCCATCGACTGGAAAAACTGTTGCCAACTGGTTCGGTATCAAAAATTTCGAATCATCTATGCTTTACGATTATGCTTTGAGTATTAAATTCGGTGCAAGATTTCTCTCCGAGCTTATGAATCACAGAAATAGTCCGATTTACACTCTCGCAGAATATAATGCAGGCGATAAACCTGTAGACCGTTGGATTAGTTCCTGTCCCGATACGAGCGATTTTATTCTTTGCACCGAACTAATCGATTATAGACAGACGCGAATTTATATTAAAAAAATACTCGGCAATTACTGGACATATTGTTGGCTTTATCGGGATAGAATCGTGGAGAATTGATTTATGATAATTTCGCTTAAACTCATAAATTATCGGAATATTCCATCGGCTGAAATCGAACTTTCACCGCATTTAAATATTATTTTCGGCGAGAATGGTGTCGGCAAAAGCAATTTGCTCGAATCTGCATATATATGCGGTTTCGGAAGGTCATTTCGCGGGAAAAGTCAACAGCTTGTGAAATTCGATAGCGATTTCGCTCGTGTCGATGCTCGAAACCCGCAGCACGAGTGTATCCAGCTTGTTTTCATTCCCGATGGCGAACGAAATATATTGTTCAACAATAAAAAAATGCCCAAAATATCGCAACTTCTCGGCAAATTCCCGATTACTTATGTCGGACCACATCAAGTTATGGCGGTTGCAGGTTCCCCGGTCGAGCGACGAGAACTTTTAGATTCGCATATCAGCCAGTTCGATAGAGAATATTTAGGCAATTTGCGGAATTATATACGATGTGTTCATCAGCGCAATGCGGCACTTCGAGGAGTATCGCAAAACGATGTCGCAGGCGGGATGATTTTAATCGATTCATGGGATGAAAAAATTGCGCTCAATGGTGCATCGATAATTCGCGCAAGAATGAAATTTATCGCAGAACTCGCACCGATTTGTTCCGAAATATTCTCGGCAATATCCGGCAACGATGATAAAAATATCGAATTGCAATACAAATGCTCGGTAGCCGAAAACCCATCGATAGAAAATTTGGAACAGTATTATTTAGAACAATTGAAGTTGCGTCGTAATCAGGATTTTAAACTATTTCAAACTACGATTGGACCTCATAGAGACGATATAAAAATAAAACTCGATGGCTTACCTGCCAGAAATTTCGCATCGTGGGGGCAAGTCAGAATGATTGCACTCGCATTGTATCTGAGTTCAGCGAGAATCGTATCGGAACGAATCGGTCGCACACCGACGATTTTATTGGACGATGCACTCGCAGAACTCGACCCGAAACGAGCACAAACAGTTTTAAAAATCGCTCCAGAAATAGGGCAAATAATGGTTGCAACTCCACATCCATCGCATATAATAAATGAAAACAATTTAAAAATATTCAAATTCAATGAACCTGGAAAAATAATCGAGTCCAAATGAGCGAACCGAAACAAATAGGTGGATTAATTAAAAAAGTTCTCGATGAACTTGGAATATGGGACGATATTCAAGAGAACCGCATTTTTCTCGAATGGGAAAAACTTGTCGGCGAAAAAATCGCAAAATATGTTCAACCTGTCCGTTTCATCCCGGAAACAAGTGAACTTTGGCTTTCAGCGAAAGACCCCGTATGGCGTTCGCAATTATTCAATATCAGAGGTGCATTACTCGATTCGATAAATGAAAAAATCGGTGCAAAAACAATAAAAAAAATCAGAATAGTTTAACACCCATTCGGGTGCTTTTTTTGCGTTGCATCCCTTGCCGATAGAATCGGCAATTCCTTGCAACGCCCGATTAGTCAAAATAAATTTTTACCATTAGAAAGAGCCGAAGGAATCACCCCTTCGGGTGTTTTTTGTGCGTTACATCCCTGTCCCGATGAAGTCGGGGTCTGACAACCGAGTTATCATTCATTGTTGCACCTGCGCTATCAAAGTTGTCAAACCCTTTTTCAGAAAAGTTTGAATATTTTCTAACGAACCTTGTTCGTTAGAAATACAAAAGTTTTCTTGAAGGGGTTTGGGGAAACTTCTTTTCCAAAAGAAGTTTCCCCAGAAAGAACCGAAGGTTCAATTGAGAACGACCACGAATTCGCCTCGCACAGTCCCGTTTCCAAAATATTCGATTAGTTCCGAAATATTCCCGATATATATCGACTCGTGAATTTTGGATATTTCCTTGATAACGGTGCAATTCCTGTCGCCAAGAATAGCGAAAGCATCATCGAGAAATTTTGTCAACCTGTGCGGCGACTCGTAAAATATTAGCGTAAATGGAAAATCGGTCAGGGTTCGCAATAATCTTCTTCGTTTAGTCGGCGATGCGGGTGCGAAACCGAGAAATAGAAATTTATCGCATCGCAGACCCGACATAACCACAGCGGGCAGAACCGCCGATGCTCCCGGCAGAACAGTAGCAGAAAATCCCGCTTCACTCGCTTTCCGCACAAGTGATGCACCCGGGTCGGAAATCCCCGGTGTCCCAGAATCGCTGATATACGCGACTTTCTTGCCACTTTGCAGAATATCGATAATTTCAGCGGTTTTCCTTTCGATATTATAGCTGTGCAACGATTTCAATGGTTTCGATATATCGAATTTTTTCAGCAGGATTCTCGCTCTTCGGGTATCCTCGCAAAAAATATAATCGACGATTTTCAAAATATCGATTGCTCGAAGTGTAATATCATCGAGATTGCCGATAGGTGTCGGCACGAGATAAAGCAATGGCTTTGAATTATTTAAAATTTTCATTATCGCGCGGTTTTCACAAGTCGATAATTTTCATCCGATTGAGCGATATAAGCAAATGTAATCGATTCATCGGGGTATGTATTATTTGTCGCCGCTATATAAATGACAGCATATCTTTTATCGACAGAAATCGAGGGCTCACTATCCTGAAAACAGGCGATAGCGACAAGGTCTTCACGCTGAACTGTCAAACTATCGGAAAATAGCGAATCGTCGTAAAATGGAATGGTCGAAAAAGTGTCCAATACCTGTGTATCCACATTCGATGCGATTCTGTAAAATCTCGTGTGAAATGCGCGAGTCCATCTTCCTTCCTGAACGATTATTTGAGGACTTCGCAATGTTAAAGTCGTATCGGCATAGAAATCCACCGAGTCTGCAAGATATTGGTTCGAGGTATCGCCATAGAAAATATCGTATCCATAATATACGACTATCGAGCGTCGTGCTATGTATGGCGGGTTTTCATCGAATCGATATGCACATAATGCTCTCGCCCCGAGTGTGACACCTGTGTAATACCATACTTGCGGAAGTTCGCTCGAAATTCGCTGGCTCTCACTTTCATTTGAATAAGCTGTAACCGAATAGGCACCGAGATATTCAGGGGAATCGGTGAAAGTCATCGAATCTAATGGAACAGAGCCGATTAGTTCGCTTTCGAAATAAATTCTATAACCATCTACCCCCTGCGATGCACTTTGCTGCCAGTGAAGAATAATTTCGAGGTCATCGGCACCATAAGAGAACCATAAGTTCGATGGTGGCTCAGGAATATTCGGCGATTGCGAACCGCAACCGATAAAAGCGAATAACATTGATATCGAAACACTCACCAGAAAAATTCGCTCGAACATAATTATACTCATATTTCGCATTTCATGCCTCCTTATTTTTGTCAAATTTCCTTGCACATTGCTTGAAAAGCACATGATACTGAAGAATTGTCACCTGCCTTTGATGGAAAGCCGTCCCGCCACGGCGGGATAATCCGCATTGCCCAACCCGAACAACAGCTCTCGCAATTGTGGCTACTCTTCTTCCTTCTCGATAACCTTCGCGATGCCTGTCAATTTTTGATTTTTTTGAATTCTAATCAGTTTCACACCCTGAGTCGCTCTGCCGATTATCGATACGCTTGCAACCTTAATTCTGATAAGGACACCATCGGAATTGACAAGAACAATTTCATCATCGTCCTCGACCTCCAATGCACCGATAACCTCGCCGATTTTCGGTGTTACACGCATAGCGATAATCCCTCTTCCAGCTCGATACTGCTGACGGAATTCTTCGGTTTTTGTTCGTTTTCCATATCCATTTTCAGATGCGAAAAGGATTACGCCCTGCGGCTTGGTAATCACTGTCATCGATACGATGAAATCGTCCTTTCTAAGTCTTATTCCGATAACACCTCTCGCATTTCTCCCCATCGAGCGAGATTGTTTCGATGAAAACCTTATCGAAATCCCCTTGCGAGTGATAAGCATAACATCCTCGTCGCCTGTGGTGAGATGGCAATCTATAAGTTCGTCATCCTCGGGAATGCCGATAGCGATAATTCCTCGCCGTTTTGTATGTGCAAATGCCGATAACACGGTTCGTTTAACATATCCGCGCTTTGTTGCGAAAAACACGAAATGCTCGTCATCGAATTCGCGGGTATTGACAGTCGCGGTGACAGAATCACTCTTGTGCATCTGAAGAAGATTCACCATCGCAGTTCCGCGCGATGTTCTACTCGCTTCGGGGATTTCATATACCTTTAAGGCATAAGCGAACCCCATTCTCGTGAAAAACAGCATAGTATCGTGGTTCGTTGCGACAAAAAGGTTTTCGACAAAATCCTCCTCTTTAGTGGACATAGCGGTTTTACCTCGACCGCCGCGATGCTGCGAATGATACAGCGAAATCGGCACACGCTTTATATAACCGCCTCGCGAAATCGAAACGACCATTTCCTCGTCGGCGATTATGTCCTCGATATTTATTTCATCCTCGGCATCGATTATCTGAGTTCGCCTTGGACTGGTATAAGTTTTCTTGATAGCTGTTAGTTCCTCTGCGATTATACCGAGAATTTTTTCAGGGTCTGAAAGCACACTTTCGAGATATGCAATCTTTTCCTTGAGTTCGGCAAGTTCGGATAAAATTTTGTCTCGTTCGAGCGATGTGAGTCTTGCCAACCGCATATCGAGAATTGCCTGCGCCTGAACCTCGGAAAGCGAAAGATTTTCAATCAACTCGATTTTCGCCGATGAAGTATCCTTGCTGGAACGAATTATTTTAATCACCTTTTCGATATTGTCGAGTGCTAATTGTAGCCCCTCGAGAATATGAGCACGCTCGCATGCCTTACGCAATCGATAGCGACTTCGCCTGATTACAACCTGCCTGCGATGGTCGAGATACGCCTCGAGCATCTCTTTGAGATTCATAACCTTAGGACGGCCATTGTCGATAGCGAGAAAAATTATACCGAAACTCGTCTGTAATCTCGTCATTTTATACAATTTATTAGCGACTATTTGAGCATTTTCATTTCGGCGAATTTCGATTACGATTCGCATTCCATCACGGTCGGACTCATCGCGCAAATCTGCGATTTCTTTTATTTTGCCATCTTGAGCCAGTCCCGCAATATGCTCGATTAACGAAGTCTTGTTTATCTGATATGGAATTTCGGTAACCACGATTTTGTCTCTCGCACCCTTCTGTCCCGATTCGATATGGATTTTCGCTCGCATCTTAACGATTCCACGACCCGTCGAATAAGCTTCTCTAATTCCGCTTCTACCGACAATGAATCCCGCTGTCGGGAAATCGGGTCCCTTAACAAATTGTGCTAAATCCAAAATTTGACATTCTGGATTATCTATTAGATATAGAACCGCATCGATTACCTCGGAAAGATTATGCGGCGGGATATTTGTCGCCATACCGACAGCGATACCCGATGCACCGTTAACGAGTAAATTCGGGTAATTTGCGGGAAGATATTTCGGTTCGGGCAATGTATTATCGTAGTTCGGACTGAAATCGACCGTTTCCTCATCGATTTCGTTTAACAATTCCTCGGCGAGACGAGTCATTCTGACCTCGGTATATCGCATCGCAGCGGGTGAATCGCCATCTATAGAACCGAAATTCCCCTGACCATCTACAAGCATTTCCCTCATCGAAAAATTCTGCGCCATTCTGGCAAGAGCATCATAAATTGCAGAATCGCCGTGAGGATGATATTTACCCATAACATCACCGACTACACGAGCAGATTTTTTATACGGTTTGTTGTGGACATTGCCCATTTCTCTCATAGCGAAAAGTATCCGGCGTTGCACCGGTTTCAAGCCATCGCGAACATCGGGTAAAGCTCGACCGATTATCGTGCTCATCGCATAGTCGAGATATGAATGCTTCATTTCCTCTTCGATATCGACTCGAATTATTTCCTGTTGTGCTGATTCAAACGGCATATTTTCTCCTATTCTTATTTAGATAACATTTTAGCTAAAATACGGGAATAACAAAAATTAGCAAATGTTTTCTGAATTTATCGAGAACTTATTTTTCGCTTATTGTTTTAGATATTTTTTTATATGATTTGACAAAACCGAAAAGGATTTTAAATTGCATTCGATACGCCCGTAGCTCAATTGGATAGAGCACTGGACTTCGAATCCAGTTGTTGCAGGTTCAATTCCTGTCGGGCGTGCACCACCTTTCAGGTGTTTTCTTCGCATTGCTTCCCTTGCCGATAGAATCGACAATTCCTTGCAATGCCAGATTAATCAAATAACATTTCCCACCCGTTCGGTCAGGCATTCGCCTGTTTTTATCGCGTTGCGTTTTTCTGAATCCCGATGAAATCGGGGGCTTCCCGATAGAATCAGCAATTCATTGTTGCACATCCTTCGAGGGGAAGCAACGCAAAAAAACACCAGAATGAGTGTCGATGCCAAACAATTTAACACCGCACCATTACGATTACACGGCACAACAGGGAATTGTTCCACTCTGGTGAAACAAGGAAAGTTGTGCAAAAAAACAGGCGAAGCCTGCCCGAAGGGTGTTAGAAGTCCCAGCCGAAAAAAATATCCCATTTCCAATGTGGGTCGATTGTGTGAAAATCTGTGGTCTGCGCAAAATCGAGACGGAGAACTACATAGCCATCGAGATTCATTCTTGCACCGATTCCGAAACTGCCGACAAAATCCGGTTTATCCTCCCAGGCATCGCCGGCATCGAAAAACAATGCTCCGCGAATTCCTCGAATATCTATATTCGCAAGCGGTGTAGCAAAAACAAATCTATCGATAAGTGGAAAACGAATTTCGGAATTGAAAAGTGCCTGATTTTTCCCGAAGAAATAGAAATATGGGTAGCCGCGAAAGTCCCATGTTCCGCCCATATAGAATCGTTGCGGCTCTTTGCCATCGCTATGGCGGAAAACCAATCTATGCGCCCAGCAGGAGCGTCGGGATAGGCGCAGATAGTCTCGCAAATCGAGCGAAAGCAAATAATGATATAGCACACCCGATACACCGATACCGGAACCAGCTGTTATGTTAGCACGCATACCATCGACAGGTCCTGTGATTCCCCAAAGCGAATTGTCCCTGATAAGCGAAATATTTGCTGAAACTATTCCATCTTTACGATGTGTCAAACTCCATTCACTTTTATCTGAATAATAAATATAAGATGTTCCATCGAGTCTTGTAAAACGAGTAATGGCATAACTCGCACCGCTCATCAGTCCGATTTGACGCTCATCGTAAGCACCCTCGTATCTATTGTAAGAATGGATGTTGAAATGGAACGCACCGATATTTTTCGACCATCGCTTGCCCTGCGATGTATAGACGAGAGCGACATTCGCCTCGGAGAGCAAATCGCTAAAACTCTGCGCATTTTCCTGAAAAAATGCGTAGACTCTTTTGTCACCAACCATATCCGATAATGCTATTTCGAGTCCACCACCTGCCTGCTGCGATGATACCATACCGATTTCGCCCTGTGCCAAATCGAATGTAAGATGATGTGCATCGGGTTTTTTTCGATTTTCATCGGCGGCAAGCGATGTCCCCATCTGCGGCATTTGCCAGACTGCTGTTCCGGTATTCCGCAAAATTTTCCCGATAAAAATCATGGTATCTATCGGAATTTTCCCAATAACTACATTATTTTCGCAAGGATTTGAAACCAAAATCGTATCGGCGGTTCCCCAATTCACATCGTAGATGGGCTCGGAAATATCGGTTATTTTGTAAAGTGAATCGTTCGCCAAATTCAGCAGATAGACATCGGGAAAAGTGTCGTCATCGGCGACAAATAATAATGTATCGCCTTTTGCGCAAAGTGAACGCGGTCTGAAAACAGACGATGGCAAATCGAGATTAACGATTCCTCCATCGCTATGGATTTCGACTAAACTCATACGATTTTTGTGAAATTTATCCGATACGAAAATTATCGAACCATCATCGAGCATAACAGGGCTATAGTCATAGTATATATCATCGGTGATTTTTTCGAGTTTTTCATCGACGATATTAAACCGATAAATATCGTAAAAACCTGAAATGTTCGATGCCGAAAAAATTACTTCATCGCCCTCGATGTCGAACATAGGCGATGAAATCTGCACGAGGTTATCGAAATCGAATTTTTTTGTTCTGGCTCGGTGCATATCGAAAATGAACAATCTATCTTTGCCATGTGATTTCGCCGAGAATGCTACTAAACTGTCCCGAAAAAGTGAAATTCTATTACCGTAAAGTCTTGTCGCCTCGGCTGAAGTTGTTAGTTCGATTTTTTTTAAAAGCGATGCTTTCCCCCTGCGAATGCGATATATCCCTGCATATCCCATTCGATTGCCCTTGCAGATAATAGTGTTGGAATCGATTTGAACGGGGCTGAAAAAGAAACCATCGGGTGAAATTATTTCACAAGATACCTGTGCAGGATTTTTTTTTGCGATATAGTCGCCATATTTTTTTAAAATCCATTGGCGCCATAAAAGTCCTGCATCATCGAGCGAAATGCCCATCGTTCTTTTGAAAAGAACATCGAACCAACCGTGTTCCCAAACTCGTTCGAACAAATGAATATCTGTATTATAACCGTATTTTTCGGATAGAAACCGCAGGAAATTCTCACCTTCTTTATACATTTGGTATGTGCCGGATATTAGCGAAAAATATTTTGGCAGGACAAATCTATCATTTGCGATAGCTGCGATAATTTCGGTGCGTTCATCGACAAGCTCGATAGACTGCGATAAAAATTCAGCTTGTCCTTCGACAAACCAAAGCGGTGGATAGTCCAAGAAGAAAAGTTCGTGAGCATCGTGAAGATATTCATTGTAGTGAATCTGCCAGATATGGACGAGTTCGTGCGGAAGAATATGCTCGAATCTTGCAATCGAGCCATCGTAAGGAATAATGACCCTGCCTTTTATGAATTCGGTGAATCCGCCGATTCCCTCGGGAATGATAAATGGCGTCGTGTGAGTTTCGGAAAACAGTGCGGGCGATGAGTATATAATAATCGGGATTCTTTCATTTGGAGCGAAACCGAAATGAGCGGTATATCGCGACCAGGTGTCTTCAGCGATTTTCCCAGCAAGATTAACGATTTCCTGCTCCTCGGGATAATAGTATATATCGAAATGTGGAGTGGAAAAAATTTTCCATTCATAGTCGAATGCTTGTATTTTATTCTGCCCGAAATAATATTGTCCCCAAACATTCCCGATTGCAATAGCGATTATTATTAGATATATCCTTTTCATCGAACTCAATAAAATCGATTCCGCCATTCATTGCAAGAAATATTGAAATGAGTGTAAAACTATTTTCTGGCATCCCGACCATTCGGGACGACGAAAATACAAAAGTTTTCTGTAAAAAGGTTTGGGAAAAAACCTCTTTTCCAAAAGAGGTTTTTCCCATATATTTTACCTATGAATCTTTACGATGAAAAATTTATGGACGAAGCTATTATCGAGGCGAAAAAGGCATTCGATAAGGATGAAATCCCTGTCGGCTGCGTGATTGTTCTCGATGGCGAAATCATCGGGCGAGGGCATAATATCCGTGAGCAAACATTCGACCCGACCGCTCATGCCGAGATAATCGCAATTCGCGATGCCAGCAAAAATATCGGCGACTGGCATCTCGATGGTGCGACCGCGTATATCACACTCGAGCCCTGCCCGATGTGTGCATCGGCATTGATTCTTGCGAGAGTTGCGAAAATCGTATATGGTCTGCAAAATAACGAACTCGGTGCCTGTGGTTCGGTATGGGATTTTGCAAACGACCCATTATTTAATTCACATCCCATTGTGATACAATATAATAATATGATTACTTATAAAGAATTATTAAATAAATATTATAACCGATTGCGTGGCAAAGAATAATGAAATATATATTAATAGCATTGCTTATCATATCGGCACTTTATCCGATTGGAATTAAATCATCCGCAATAGGTTCGCTTTTCTACAAAACCGATGCCCCGACAAATTTCATATTTCAATGGATTTCAGCTATTTTGATATACGATATATTCGTCGCAATCGTAACACTCGCAATAATCCTGATTATACTGGGAAAATCGAGCGATATTATCGGATATATTACAATAGTCGCTACAATACTATACTGGTTTAGATTTATTTTTATAACTTATGAATATTTCGCGAAATCATTTCTCATTTTTACTTTGAATATAATCGAACCAACATTTCTGTCGCTCGGAGCAATACTTATCGGTTGCGTTCTAATCGAAAAGTATTCGCATATCAAAATCGGGTTGATGCGCATCGCATCGATTGCATTCGCAATTTCATTCGGGATTTTCCTATATGAAAAAGTAGATTTGTTAAAAATATCGCATATCCCAATCTGGATGATTTCTATGTTATATCTCGCCACATTGTCGAAAGTGAATATTTTAAATCGCAAATCGAGTTCATTATAATCGATTATTCCTCCCTCCACCCATTCGCAGGCATTCGCCTGCACCCATTCGGGTGTTTTTATCGTGCAACTTTTTTCTGAATCCCGATGAAGTCGGGACCTTTCGATTCGCTCAATTCCCTGTTGCACCTGCTTGAGCAAAATAAATTATCAACCCCCTGCTCGTTTCGCTCGCTGTCCCCCTTATTAAGGGGGACAGAAACCGAGTGTCAGCAAGGTTTCAGGGGGTTTCCGTGAAATCCGCTTATTCAAAATAATATTTCAACCAATTAAAAAGAACCGCAGGTTCCCTCATCTGTCCCGACCAGACGGGACACCTTCTCCCAACAAGTGGGAGAAGGAACAGATGCCGAGCATTTCCTTAAAGTCCTTCTCCCATTCACTATGAGAAGGATTTAGGATGAGGGAAATCCCCACCCATTCGCACCCCTTCGGGCAGGCGTTCGCCTGTTTTTATTGTGCAACTTTTCTGACAACCAAGTTGTCATTCCTTGCAACGCCAGCGTTATAAAAGTTTTCAAAACCTTTTTCAGAAAAGTTTGAATATTTTCTAACGAACTTTGTTCGTTAGAAATACTAAAGTTCTTAGGAAAGGAGTTTGAGGGAAACCCTTCTTTCAAGAAGGGTTTCCCTCAAAGAGCCGAATGCTTCATTTGCGTTAATATTTAATCGAATTAATTCGGATAATGTTTCAAATTCCTTGCGCATCTCATCTATCGTTTTTAATTTGTTTTTTATGCCGAAATATTTATGCTATACAATAATTTTTATTGCAATCGCTGTTTTTGTCTGTTTCGGGCGGGAAATTAAACTCATCCACAGCGATAAACTGGAAAGTTTCAGTAGCGGCGAAATCGTGAAACTCATCGGCTCGGTTCATCTCGAACACGGCGACCGTGAGCTTTTCAGCCAATTCGCTCAATGGAATAGAAAAACAGGAATCATTTCATTTCGCGGAAATGTCGAAATATTAGACACCGCATATACAATCGAATCCGATTTCCTTCTTTACAAGCGGTCGGACCAAACCGCTAATGCGAATGGCTCGGTGAAATTCGTTAATATCGATAGCACACTTTTTGTCGATGGCGAAATCGGTTTCTACGATGGCGGCAACAATTTCGTAAGACTCGTCGGGCAACCGCATCTCGTGAAAATCGATACAGCAGGTTCGAAACTCGAACTCGATTCAAAAATATTAGTGCATTTCATCGATACGAAAAAATCGGTCGCAATCGATTCCGTATCGGCTGTTATCACTCCTGCGGATTCGACAAGGCCGAAAATATTTATCTATTGCGATTCGCTCGAATTTTTTCAGGATTCAAATTTCGTCTCGGCATTCGGCAATGTTAAAATCGTTCAGGAATCGCTGACAGTTTCAGCTCCAAGAGCTGTGATGTGGCAAGATAAAAACGAAATTTTACTCGTCGATGGTGTTACTGTCAAAAATCCCGATTGGAGAATGTTCGCAGATACGCTTTCGGTTCATCTGAAAAATAACAAAATTTCCAATGTATTAGCAACAGGCAATCCTCGTGGAATTTGGCACGACCCGGCAGATTCGTTTCATCTCGCCGATGACAGCAGGTTTTCCGCAGACACGATGAAATTCACATTCGGCGATAATGGAATAGAACTTGTCGAACTTGTCGGACAGGCGAAAATAGATTATTCACCCGCTCCAACCGATACATCGGCTATCGACGAACACATCGCCAGTGGAGATTCCATCGCAGCGATTATGACAGGACACAGCATAGATTCGGTCGAAATTCACGGTGGTGTTGTAGGGACATCTTATCAGATTAAAAATGGCAAGCGCGATTCTCTGCTCTATCGTGGCGATGAGATGGCTCTCACTTCACAGAAACGGGTTCACATTCACGAAAACAGTTGGATGAAATATGGCGATATGGAATTAACCGCGGGGAAAATAGATTTCGATGGCGACACGAAAGTTTTGGTTGCGAAACCGATTTACTATTCTGCCGATTCGATTTTCGGCAAGCCATTTTTGAAAGATAAAAACGATTCACTTCATTCGGATGAACTCGAATACAATGTCGATACTAAAATGGGTTTGCTTTCCTATGGATACACCGCTGCTGATAAGGGATTTTTCACCGGTCGAAAATTTGCAAAATCGCGCGGGGACACTTTCTATGTCGAGAATGCTACATTCACAACCTGTGACCGCAAACCGCCGCACTATCAGTTTTTCACACCCGAACTGAAATTAATTCCCAAAGATAAAGCGATAGTTCGTCCTGTAACGATGTTCATCGGAAAACTGCCGACATTTTGGCTGCCATTTTTTATATTCTCGGTGAAAACAGGTCGCCATTCGGGTCTTTTAACATTCGATGTCGGGAAATTCCAGCGAGGCGAACGATTCGTGCGAAATCTCGGATATTACTGGGCACCGAATCAATATTTCGATATATATGGCGCTCTCGATATCGACGAGAACACTGGAATTTACATTAAAAGTCAGTTTAGATATGCACTGAAATATTACTTATCGGGCAGAATATATGGCTCGTATAAATTGACGAGTCAGCGAAACTGGGAAACAGGGTTATCCACGAGCAAACGATGGGAAATTCGAGCGAATCATCAGCAGATACTCGGCAGGAAGGCAAAATTCTCTGGGAATTTATCGCTTGTCAGCGATGCCGACTATCTTACACAGACTCGCGATAATCCCGAGGAACAAATGGAGCGCTCATTGCGTTCCTATGCATCGTTTTCGCAGGGATTCGACTGGGGCAGTTTCTCGGCATCTGCCGACCGCACCGATGACCTCAATGACAATACAACCACACTTTATCTTCCAAAAATCACACTGCGAAAATATTCAGGTTCGGTGTTCGGCGATGGCGAAAATTGGTATAACAAATTTTATTATTCCGCCGGTTCGAATTTTGTAGGATATTCCCGAACAGATTCTACCGATTCTATCGAAAAACATTATGGTAATAATGTCGATTGTTCATTGAATTTCAGCCACTCGGTCGGAGATTATTTGACACTCTCTCCTTCTATTTCAGCTTCCGGTGTTGTCGAGGATAAAGGTATCGATGGCAAAAAATTCCCTGCATTGTTTTCATATTCCCTTGCAACAGCGGTATCCACCGACCTTTATGGAAATATTCCATTCGGAATTTTTGGAATCAAATTTTTTCATCACATAGTTTCGCCATCGCTCAGTTTTGGTTATTCACCTGAAATTTCCGGCGGAGAAAAATTCTATTCATTCGGTGGAATATCAGCTCCAACAAGCACTAAACGAATCTCGATGAATGTGAATATCGCTCAGCAATTCGGGTTAAAAAAAGCGGATACCACTAATGTGGTAAAAAGAATTTCTCTTTTCAGCACGAGAACATCTTTTTCATATAATTTTCTTTCCGATGAACAAAAATATTCCGATATAAACACATCTCTAAATGCTAAACCTGCATCGTGGTTATCGGTCTCGATGTCATTAACTCACACACTCTACTCTGGAAATTCGATAGAGCCGAATGGATTGTTTTTACGCAGTGCGAATATGAACAGCACATTTCGTTGGAAATTTAATATCCCATTCGCATCGGTGGATACGAGCGAACACGAAACTCGTGATTGTTCGATGAATGTTTCCCATTATCTTTCGAAAAATATCGAGTCGGGAGCAATAACTCATTGGATAAAATATGGCATAAAAACATTTATTACACCTAATTGGCGTATCGACTATGACTATTATTATGATATCGAGAATTCGAAAAAGATATCGGATGAATTTCATATCTGGCGGGATTTACATTGCTGGGAGATTTTGTTTATATGGGTTCCATCTGGAGTTCGTGCAGGATACTATTTTAAAATCAATGTCAAGGAAATTCCCGAGATAAAAATCGAAAAAACTGAGGGAAATGTCCGCTGGCGATGATGTTTCTGCAAATTTTATTAAATTTTCCTCAAATAAACAATAATCTCCTTACTCATTGTGTATCATAGTGTTATACTATTTTTAACAAAATTATTTTAAGAAATATGTAAAATAATACATATAAATTGAAAAAAGTCCTTGACAAACCTGTGAACCATTTATAGACTTGCATTCAAGGACGGGTGAATTGGTAAACCCTTATTAGAACCACAAAAGGAGGATTCAGATGACAAAGGACGAACTCATAGCAAGGATTGCTAAGACAACCAAATTGCCTAAAACCAACATCAACAAGGTTCTCAGATCCACTCTCGATGAAATAACTAAATGCCTTAAAAAAGGCGACAAGGTTAGCTTCGTGGGATTTGGAACATTCACAACTGCTCATAGAGCAGCTCGCACTGGAAGAAATCCACAGACAGGTGCAAAACTCAAAATTCCAGCAACAACAGTGCCAAAATTCCGTCCAGGAAAAGGACTTCGTGATTCCGTAAAGAAAAAGAGATAATCACAACACAGATTTTTAATCCCGTCCTAAACACCCCCACTAATGTGGGGGTTTTTATTTATCGTGCGCCCATTCGGGTGTTTTCTTCGCGTTGTTTCCCTTGCCGATAGAATCGGCAATTCCTTACAACGCCAGATTATTCAAAATAACATTTCAACCATGTTGCATTTTAAATTTAAAATACAAATTATTCGATGGATTTTTCGCAAAAGTATTTTAGATTTCAATTGTGGAATTTAATAGATTAAAATATTCGATTATTTTTATATTTTTGGCTTTCATACTATTTTCAAAGCCCATTCTCGCAATCGATAATAGCGAAATCGCGAATCTATGCGATAGTCTTCTCGGCAACAGAAAAGGCGCTATAATTGTTGCAAAACCATATTTAGCACAAATAATATGCGCGGTCGGCGATAGCGATATTGTATCGGGTGCTGAAAAATATCCACCAGGTTCGGTTTTCAAAATCGTTTCATCGTTAGCGGCACTCGAAAAAAAAATCGACCCGAAAAACACTGTCCGATGCACATATTATTATCCAATCGCTCGGGGCAAAGTGCTACATTGCTCGTGGAAACCTGGACACGGAATTGTCGATATGAGACGAGCACTTTCGCTATCGTGCAGTTTTTATTTCTATAACCTGATGGATAATGGTCTCGCAGCCGATGATATAAAAGAAATGGCGAAAATATTGGGTTTCGATGAATCGCCTTATGACAATATTTCCTGCTCGACTATCAAAAAGTTCGACACTAAATCTTTCAAATACAGGTTTGCAGTGGGTTTAACTGGAATATACACTACGCCGTATCATCTTTTGCGAATGATTGGCACAGTCGCAAATGCTGGACTAATGCCAAATTTCGACGATAATTCGCTGACAAAAATCGCAGACATTCCCGATGAAAATTGGCAAGTGGTTCGCGATGGATTGAAATCATCGGTCAGCGAGGGCTTATGCCATTTCGCATTCGATAACAAAATTTCCGCCGCAGGAAAAACAGGCACGGCAACTATCCCGGAAAATCCCGATAGAACTTGCGGATGGTTTATCGGATATTATCCCGCCGATGGAATACCGAATTGGGCAGTCGTTGTCCTTATAGTCGATGGCACAGGTTTTACAGATTCAGCTCCAATCGGTGCCAAAATACTGAATCATTTAAAAAACACCCGAAGGTGTGCAACAATGGAACCTTCGGTTCTTTTTGAGCCTTCGGCTCTTTTTAATGGGAGATAATGTTTATTCATTGAGCAGGTGCAACAGGGAATTTCACTCTGGTGAAAGGTCCCGACTTCATCGGGATTCAGAAAAAAAGTTGCACACTAAAAACAGGCGAAGCCTGCCCGAAGGGTGTTCTAAAATGATTGTTCAAGAGAAAAAATTGTGATAATTTTAGATTTCGCTTGAAATTAACATTAAAATTATTATATATTTTTGATAACATCATTCAGGAGATAAAAATGCTTAAACAAATTTTGTTCCTTTTAATTATCCTTTCCATTGTGACAAGTTTCGCAGATACTCGTTCCAACACATTTACCGATGTAATCGATTGCGATTATTCCAATACCATAATTTCATTTTCGGCAGATGAATTAAATCTGCGAACATTCGAGTGCAGCAATGGAAATTTCACGATGGTAACGCTCGACAATGCCAGTCCATCCTCGGAAATCGGCTATCCCGAATTGCCCGTTGTCAGAGTATGGATAGAGATTCCGCAGAACTGCACGCCATCGGTTAATATCTTCGATATTCAGCAGGAAAAAATACTTTTGCATCATCTATGGCTGCCAAATTTTGTATATCCTCGTCAGGCACCGATACCGAAAATAGCAGGATTCAAATCGAAATTCACTGCGAACTGGAATTTTTATTTATCGAATAATTGGCAATTCGATTCCCCCGTTAAAATTCTCGATATAGTTCAGGCGAGGGACCATCGGCTCGCACTAATCGAAATACGACCTGTCGATTATAATCCTGTCGAGGGCAAACTTACATTTATCGAGAGTGCGAAAATCCAAATTGCTACTCCCGATGCCGATATTTCCGCAACCAAAATGATGAAACGACAACATCGGTCGAAATATTACGATGAAATTATCGGCAAAAACATAGTCAATTCCTCATTCTACGAGAATTTATGGGTGCCATCCGCCGATGTGCATATGTTAATTATCAGCAGTTCGACCTATACATCGCAGCTTGCCGACCTTGTGAATTGGAAAAGTCGGAAGGGTTTTAAGGTCGATTTGAAAACCGCATCGGAACTCGGCGGCACAGCGAATTCTATCAAGAACTATATTCAAACGCAATACGATTCGGACAACATCGATTTCGTGTTGTTTGTCGGCGATGCAGCCGATATCCCAGCTTTCACAGGCGGTTCGTCTGGCAGTTCATCCGATAATCCATATAGCGAATTATCCGGCGGCGATTATATCCCAGATTGCTTTGTCGGCCGGCTTTCGCTAACTTCGGCGGCACAGGTTTCCGAAATGGTGAACCGAATTATAAATTATGAGCATTTCAGTTTCGGCACAGGAACAAATTGGACAAAAGCTGTTTGTCTTCCCGCAAGCGACGATGGTTCATATCATGGTTTCGCCGAGGCAACTCAACGATATGTCGCTCAAAATCGCTATACGCCAAATGGCTATACGAGAATCGACACGATTTGGGCATATTATAGCGGCACCGGTGCCGATGTGATAAATTCTGTCAATTCGGGTGTGATGGTTGCGAACTATACTGGGCACGGATATAATGCCGGCTGGGCAGGTCCCGAAGTTGGACAAAGCGATGTTCAAAATCTGACAAACACTGGAATGTATCCGATGGTTATTTCCAATGCCTGCCAGACAGGGATGTTCGGCGAATACGATGAATGTTTTATGGAGACCTGGATTCGGCAAATCGGCAAGGGCGCTATCGCATCGCTCGGCGCATCCGATTATACATATTGGGATGAGGACGATGAATTCGAGCGCAGAATGATAGATTCAGTTTTTATCGATGAATGGATGTTTACAGATGGAATGCGATTTCAGGCACTTTTGGGAGTCTATAATGGATATCCGAGCAGTGCAGAATATTATTACGATATGTATAATCTATTAGGCGACCCATCGGTCGCACTTTGGTGGAACGCTCCGCAATCGTTAACAGTATCTCATCCTGCGACTGTTACTCCCGGCGATGGCAATATAGATTTTAATGTATCGTCTATTGGAAGTCCTGTCGAAAATGCTTTCGTATGTATCACAAACGATGGCACGATTCATTCTGCGGAATATACGAACTCATCCGGTAATATCACTCTATCTTATTCCTCCGCGAGTCCCGGCGAAACCCTTTGGGTAACCGCAACAGCGTATAATAAAATCCCTTATGAGAGTTTCGTCTTTGTCGGTTCGAATGGTCCATACATTACTTATAATGCTCATACTGTTCAGGATAATGGCGGTTCTGGTTCATCTGGCGACAACGATGGTATCGCCGATGCGCAGGAAACAATCGCTCTATGGGTCGATTTGCAAAACAGCGGTTCGCTAAATGCCTATGGCATAAGTGCGATTTTTTCATCGACTTCCCCGTATGTCAACATAACCGACAATTCATCGAATTATGGCACGATAGCAGTCGGCGATACGGAAAGCTCGGCGGACCCGTTCATCGTGCAATTGTTAGGAACACCAGACGATAGTTCGGTAATTTCGTTCAATTTGAACATTACCGATGTCGCAGGTTCGACCTGGACATCGCAGTTCGACCTAATAGTCAGAGCGCCAAATATCGTTGTTTCGAATGATTCTCTTGCAGACCTCGGCGATGGCGATGGTTTCTTCGAACCCGGCGAACAGGTCGGTGTTTCGATTACACTTCGTAACGATAGCGGCGGCGATGATGCCATAAATGTCCTCGGTTCGCTGACCGAGGATGACCCGAATATTTCGATAACAGTTGCCGATGCCAATTTCGGGACGATTGCACCGCTCGGTAGTGCGACAAATCCAACACTGTATCGAGTTTCAATTAATTCTGGTTGCCCGACACCTTATGTCGCAAGAGTCTATCATACTGCGACCGAATCGAGAGGATATACGATTGTCGATACGATTGCACTGGTCATCGGCACAGGTGGACTGTTCGACGATGCAGAAAGCGGGATTGCTCAATGGATTGCCGAAACTCCATTCCATATTACATCGTATCGCAGCAATTTGGATGGACATTCATTTTATGCTGGTATCGAAACTGGCTTATCGCCATTTCAATATGCCGACAACACGAACTCGAGTCTTACAAGTGCTAACCCGATAATATTGCCATTGAATCCTGTGCTGACATTCTGGCATTTTTACGAAACCGAATACGGTTATGATTCCTGTTTTGTCGAGGCATCCACCGATGACGGAACTAATTGGATAGGTATTTTATCTTTTAATGGTCCTTCTAAAGGCTGGAAATTCGCTTATGCAAACCTTTCACCGCTCGGTAGTGCGGGAGACCAAATTTACCTGAGATTTCGATTGAATGCCGATGCCGGTGTGCATAATCAAGGATGGTTTATCGATGATATAGCGGTGCAATCGCAATTGAACGGTTATATCGGTGCCGGCGATGTTATGCCCTGGGCTGGTTCTGCCGACGATACTTTCACTTTCAAAATCACTTATGCAAGCCCGAGCGATACGACTCCGCTTTCAGCAACCGTATATATCGATGGCACACCATACACTATGACAGATTACGATGGCAATGTCCCGACAGGAAGAACATATTATTACTCGACCACACTCGCCGAGGATTCGCACAGTTATTATTTTGTTGTGCATACGGCACCGCAGGATTTTCGATTCCCCTCTACTGGAACAATCGATGGACCTTATGTGGAAACACCGCATTACGACTATAATCTCGGCACATCCAATGGCGGATTCTCAATTAGTTCTTTCGATTACTATCAGGATTGGCAATGGGGCGTGCCATCCTCTGGACCATCGTCCGTGCCTATTGGAAGTGGCTGCTGGGCTACAATACTTTCGGGCGATTACAGCGATAGTTCGCAGTCGAGACTTATAACTCCATCGATGACTATCCCAGACGATGGCACTATACCATACCTTACGATTTTGCACTGGTATAGAATACAAGCAGCGAATACTCCATTGAAACACGATGGTGCAAATATAAAATTATCGGTCGATGGCGGCGACCCATTCGTGATATTTCCGCAATGTGGATATGATGGCGAGGCATCGCAATATAATAATTTCACAAAATGGCAGCCGATTTGGGGAGATACTATCGATAATTTCTGGCAGATAGAGCCGTTCGACCTTTCGAGTTGGGTCGGTCATTCGGTTCGGGTATATTTCGATTTCGGCAGTTCATCGCGAAACACCGATGCTGGCTGGTATATTAACTATGTGAGACTTTATACCGCACTGCCGACCGAAGTTATCAATAGTGAAAAGCCAAATTTGCCATCGAGTATTTCGATGAATGTTTATCCGAATCCGTTCAATTCATCGTGTAAAATAATTATGAATTTGTGGGAAAGGTCTCCTGACCTTGATTATCGAGACCGGGAGGTCTCTCCCACAATCGAGATATACGATTTGCGAGGGAATGTTGTAGGGGCGACCCAACAAAATGGCGATGCATCGCATCGCCCATATATCTGGACACCCGACGCAACAATATCCAGCGGAATATATCTTGTGCGAGCGATAACGGAAGATGGGCAGACAATTACGAAACGAGTAATCTATTTAAAGTGAAAATCCTGAATACGGATTATCTAATATGTCGATTTCAAATAGCGGTACGGGGAATCGAACCCCGGCTTGATGGCTGAGAACCACCCGTCCTAACCACTAGACGATACCGCCATTGTGAATGAAAAAATATTCTATATTGCTGCGATGTCAAGAAATATTTATTAAAGACGATAGTAAAAAATTTCAGAAATATCTTGCGTATAATCGACAATATATTTTATTTTGGGAATTCAAATTGAAACGAAAGGTTTATATGCCCTGTGGGAAAAAACGAAAACTTCGGAAAGTCAAAAGACATAAATTGAAGAAACGAAGGAAACGAGACCGTCATAAAAACAAGAAGCGTTAGCTGTGAAAATAGCTGTAATTTCCGACACGCATATCGGCGATAGGGTTCGCGATTTTGCCCCTTGTTTTCTCGACAAACTCGGAGAATTCGATGCCGTAATCCACTGTGGAGATATAACTACTGCCGATGCTCTTCATCGATTGCAGAATACTGCGAAGTCTTTCTATGGTGTTTGTGGTAATATGGACGATTCGATAATCAGCACCGAATTACCACAATCTAAAATTTTCACTCTCGCAAATCTCGATATCGGTCTAATGCACGGTTGGGGTTCACCGAATAATCTTGGAAAACGAGTTTTAGAACGCTTGCAAAACGAATATCCCAAAATAGATTTCGATATCGTTCTATTCGGTCATTCGCATCGACCATTCGATAAAATCATAAATGGCGTTCGTGTTCTTAACCCCGGCGCTTTATCTGGAAATGCTTTCTCAAGATTTGGTTCGTGGGGAATACTCGAAATCGCCGATGGCAAAATTAAATGGACAATCGATGAAATCGAGAGGTGAATTATGCAGTTTATCGGTGCTATTATCTATATTTTAATCGGATTGATCCTTTTACTGTTCGGTTATAAACTTTTCAATGGTTCGATTTTTCTACTCGGATTCTTGGTAGGAGCGATATGCGGCGTTTTAATTTTAGCAACATTTACAATGTCGTTGATTTTTTTGATTCTCGGTGCGTTAATCGGCGGGCTTTTAGGCGCTATGATTTTCAAATTTGCTAAAATTGCCGTATTTATCATACTCGGCGGACTGTTAGGTGCAATGCTCGGTCAAATGTTATATCAATCGCTCTCACAATTTCCACAATGGATTGTAATCACCGCATTCACGATTATTTTCGCAATATTGGCAGTTCTCCTGCGAAAACCCGCCGTTATCGCAGCATCGGCACTCGTCGGTGCGACATTGCTCGTTATGGGTGTCGTGCAAATTATCACGGAAATCGATGCGATTTCTGCGATTAAATCTGGTAATATCACCCAAAATAATGCGATTATCATTTTAGTGGCATCGCTTATTGGTGCAGCAATTCAGGTTACGACAAAAAAGAAAAAATGAGCCCTTCGGTTCTTTTTGAACCTTCGGTTCTTTTTGAACCTTCGGCTCTTTTTGAACCTTCGGTTCTTTTTAATGGCGACTTTCCTCCCGACAAAGTCGTGATTCCCTGTCGCCCAGAAATTTTGATTAGTCAGGTGCAACAGGGAATTGTTCGGAGAACAAGGAAAGTTGCACAATAAAAACAGGCGAATGCCTGTCGCGCAGAAATTTCGATATGGTTATTTGATTAGTCGGACATTGCAATGAATGATTGCTTTGCAATCAGAAAAGCAATGCACTAAAAACAGGCGAACGCCTGTCGCCG